>JABSPL010000071.1 GCA_013215105.1 Flavobacteriaceae bacterium | reverse complement strand
TTCAAAAATCACCTTTGGAAGCGTCTTGCGATAGCTAATTTAGTGATATTTTCACTATATTTGAAAAGAAAAAGAATTTTGTCCGATTAATAGGGGACTAGACCACAAGACCTATATTAAATATTACCGAGCCATTTAACAAATTCAATTCTTTTCCCATAAAAACATTGAAATAAGGCAATAACAATTCTACTAAAAATAGGGATACTACAAAAGCTATAAACCCTTGAAATAATATTTCGAATATATAATGTATAACTATAGTTTTCTTGTGTAATCCTAATGCTTTTTTTACACCTATTTCTTTATATCTATGACCGATAGAAGCCGTAGAAAGATTTATAAAATTCACACAAGAGATGATAATCAACAATGTAGATAACCCTATCATTATCAGAATTAATGAGTAATTACCCTTTCCTTCAGGGCCAGCTCCCGAAGATTTGGTATACAACCTAATACCCATCAGATTCTCTAACTTTACATTTAAACCTGATTTCTCTTTGTATTCTTCTAAACTAATTCCATTTTTTTCGGCTGATGGTATAAAACTATATTTATCAAATATATCGTCCATTTTAGACTCTACATCTTTAGGATTTACATTTCCGGTAAGCCTACAAAATAATGTGTTAGAGAAACTCCCCCAATTAGAAGTTTGTTCTTTTTTATATTGAATTACAAGTTTTGGACTGAAGTACGATTTTTTATTAGGTATAAATACCGTGGTTATAATATACGTATCGCCTCTCATACTAATCGTTTTATCTAAAGCTGACTCATCTTTAAAATAAAGTTTAGCTAATTCATCCGAAATAGCAATATGACTCCTAGACTCCTTAAATCGCTCGGTACTTCCCTCTATAATTTGAAAAGGGAAAAAATCGAAAAAATTAGATTTACCAGTTAAAATACCTTTTGTAAAAATACCTTTATCGTTTATTTTGACCAATCTACTTCTGTACGAACCACCAGTCATGTAATAACCTACAACCTCGGGTATTTCTTCTTTAAAAACTTTACCTTCTATTTTGGTACTACTTGCCAAAGGGTATCCATCTGCCATGCGATGTGTAACCCTATAAATATTATCTTTATTAGGATTCCATGCATTATAACTTTTTTCGTCGTTTATATACAGTAACACAAACATAAGTCCCGCAAACCCTAAGGTTAGCCCCAATATATTTATTATTAAGTTTAAACTGTTTTTTTTACTATTTCTGTAAAATATTTTGAGCCATGTTTTTATCATTCTATTCGAATTTTAAGTATTTAATCAAATCTACTTTTGTAGCATTAAATGCTCTAGCACCTACAACCACCATTACCAAAACCAATAACAATAAAGGGCTAACTATATAGGGCCACAGCGGCATATCTATACGGTAAACGAAACCATCGAGCCACATTTGTAGCAGGTAGTAACTAAGAGGAATTACAAATACCGATGCTATAAGAGTGATTTTTATAAAACTTTTGATTAATTGATATACTATCTCTTTGGTCGATGCTCCTAGAGTTTTTCTTATAGCTACTTCTTTTAAGCGTTGCCCAATGGTTAATGTTGCTAAGGTAAACAAGCCCAATAGCGACACTAAAACAACAACACCTGTTAATATAAAAAATATGGTTTTCTGATTTTGATATTTCTTATAAGTTTTTGCAAAACGCTTGTTTACAAAACTAGAATCAAACGGATAGCCTTGCTCTATATTCTCTTTCCAATATTCCTCCAAAAAAGCTAAAGTTTCCTGCGTATTATTTGGTGATATTTTAACCTGAATAGTAGAAAGCATATTCTTCATAAAATCAATAGTATTCCAATGGAAAAATACTGTTGATCTTATTTTACTATCCAGACCATCAACATTGTAATCTTTTATCATTCCTACTATATATCCTTCTCCGAAACGAGTTTTTATTTTCTCACCTATAGGGTTTTTATAAATATTTAGTTCTTTGGCTAAAGTTTCATTAATTAGCACGTTGTTAATTGTATCAGATGCTAGTTCTTCTTTAAAACCTCTTCCTTTTAATATTCCTATATCCATAACTTCTAAAAAATTATAATCTATAGCATCTACAGCTGCTCCTGTCGAAATACCTTTATAATCAAGAGGAGTTCCCATACCGCTTCCTCCTCCAATTATAGAAAGGTTGCTTGTAACTGCTTCAATATTCGGATGTTTAATCAGCTCTTTTTTTGCCAATAAATAGTTTTTATATCTATCTGCATATTTATTCATAGAAACCATAACTACCTGGTCTCCTTTAAAACCCAAATCTTTATCCATCATATACGTTACTTGCTTGTTGATGATGATGGCACCAGTTAAGAAAAAACCAGAAATTAAGAACTGAATTCCTAGCATTACATTTCTACCAAAAACACCTTTTCTACTTCTTGACATATTTCCTTTTAAAACCTCTACAGTCTTAAATTTTGACAAATAAACTGCTGGAATACTTCCAATAACAACGGAAACTAATATGACTAATAATGCGACTTTTACTAATATTTCTATATTTAGTATAGAAATATCTTTGCTCATAAAGTCATTAAAAGAAGGCAATATTAGCTCTACCAACAACACCGAAAACACAAAAGCAATAGCTCCTTGCAAAACAATTTCTAATGAATATTGTATTATTAATGTAATTTCAGAAAATCCTAAGGTTTTTTTAACACCTACTTCTTTTCCTCTTTGTGCTGCTGATACAATAGACAGGTTTATGAAGTTTACACAAGAGATAACAATTAATAAAACAGACAAAGACAACATAATAAGTATCACCTGATAATTTCCTTTTCCTTCTGGCCCAGCATTTCCTGCTTCTGTTTTTAACCGTATATCTTTAATTGATTCTAAAACAGGGGTCACTCCATTTTTAGCTATAAACATCTCTGGCGTAACACCTTCTTTCTTAGAAGATGGCAACACATAGTTCCTATACCAAACTGCTAATAATTTTTCTTCTATAACTTTTATAGTTGCTCCTTTTGTTCTTTTTACAAACAGATTATACCCTAAATTACTCCAATCTTGCCCTAATGCATCTTTCTTAAACTGTATAATTATATTTGGCATAAAATAATGCTTGCCTATAATTTTATATACCGTTGTTACAACAAATATTCTACCCGAAAACTCTAAAGTTTTTCCTATTGCAGACTCTGTCCCAAAGAAAATCTTAGCTTGTTTCTCTGAAATAGCTACGTTGCTTCTTACTTCCTGAAAAGTTTTTTCATTTCCTTTAATAATTTTAAAAGAGAAAAATTCAAAAAAATTGGAAGACCCTCGTAATATATCTTCAGAAAACTGCTCTTTTACATTCACTTTTACCAAAGTATTATAATACCAACTAGGGCTTAAATAATACGCTGTAATTTCGGGAATGTCTTCTTTGTATTTTAATCCTTCTATAGGAGTACTATGAGAACCAAAACCTCCGTCAGGCGATTTATGGAGGACCCTAAATATGTCCTCTTTATTTGTGTTATTAGCATTGTAGTTTTGCTCATCACTAAAATACAGCAATACTATTAATAAACCAGAAAAACCTAAGGTTAATCCAAGAATATTAACAAGCATATTAAGCCAATTCTTCTTACTATTCCTGTAAAATATCTTAAACCATGTTTTTATCATCTTATTCGAATTTTAGGTATTTAATCAAATCTACTTTTGTAGCATTAAATGCCCTAGCACCTACAACTACCATTACCAAAACCAATAACAACAAAGGACTAGCCAGATAAGGCCATAGAGGCATATCTATACGGTAAACGAAACCATCGAGCCACATTTGTAGCAGGTAGTAACTAAGAGGAATTACAAATACCGATGCTATAAGAGTTATTTTTATAAAACTTTTGATTAATTGATAGACTATCTCTTTGCTAGATGCTCCTAGAGTTTTTCTTATAGCTACTTCTTTTAATCGTTGTTGTATATTTAGAGCTGATAAAGCAAATAATCCTAATAGAGATATCATAATTATTATAGATGTAAGTATAGAAAACACCTTTTTCAAAAACACATCTGCTTCATAGACTTTTTCAAATTCCTCATTCATAAAACTATAAGAAAAAGGATATTCGGCATCTACATTTTTCCTCCAATACTTTTCTATATAATTAATAGTTCCTAGCATATCAGCTGGTTTTATTTTGAAATAAACATCTCCAAAAGCTCTTTTATCCCAACCATAAGTTTCCCAATGATATATAAACATTGGTCTTATTTCATCAGAAAAACCTCTTGATTGATAATCTTTGAATACTCCAACTACTATTTTAGTGTCATTATACCAGTTTATATGTATTTCTTTACCTATAGGGTCATCAGAAATATTTAATGCCTTTGCCAGAGTTTCGTTTATCAAAATACTACTAATAGTATCAGAAGCAAATTTTTCATTCAAGAAACGCCCCTCTAATAATGGAACATTTATAAAATCGAGATAACCAAAATCCATAGAATTACGAATAGTTCTAGACTCGACACCCTTATAACTAACTTTATCAGAATAAGTATCCCTTCCTCCAGGATTATAAGCACTACTATTTATTGCCTCTATATTATGATGTTTTATGAGTATATCTTTAATAAGCTCATATTGTTTGTACTCTATCACTCCTTTTACTATCAATATCTGATCTCCTGAATACCCTAAATCTTTGGTAGTCATATATTCTACTTGCGAATATATTATCATAGAACCTATCATAAATACTCCTGATATGATAAACTGAAAGCCTAACATTATCTTTCTTAGCATTACACCTTTCTTACTATTAGAAACACGTCCTTTTAATATATCTACAGCTTTGAAATTGGACAAACGCATTGCTGGCTCTATACTTATAACTAAGCTCACCAATATAATAACTATAGATATATCAGAAATAACCGACATATTGAAAACACTCATTTCTTTATCAATATAATTGTTTGCATAAGGTAATATCAATTCTATTAACACTACCGATAACATAAAAGATATTACAACCTGAAACAATATCTCTAATATATAATGAATAGCTATAGTCGTTTTAGTAAGACCCAAAGTTTTCTTAACACCTACCTCTTTGGAACGCTGACCAATTGACGAAGTAGATAAATTCATCAGATTGACACAAGATATTATCAATAACAACACTGACAAACCTAGCATTACGAGTATATGTGTGTAAAAACCTATCCCTTCAGGACTTCCTCTTCCTGAGAGACTATGTAGTCTTATGTCTTTTAAAACTTCTAATTTTACCTGATAGCCTTCTTTTTGCTTGTAAACATCTAAGTCCACATCTTCTTTTTCGGAATTAGGTATAAAAAGATACTTATCGAATAAATCATCCATTTTTACCTCCACCTCTTTCTTAGAAGAATCTTTGTTCAACTTACAGAATAAAATCATAAAATGTGCATCCCATCCACCACCTGAAACATCTGATTTGTGTTGCATAACAATATTAGGGTTGTAATACGATTTACTATTAGCCCTAAAAACTGTAGAAATAATATAAGCTTCATTGCCTATTTCCAAAACCTTCCCTATAGGGTTTTCGCTTTCGAAATATTTATCAGCCATATAATCAGATATAGCTATATTGCTCTTAGATTCTTTAAATTCCTCATAGTTCCCTTTTATTAATTCGAAAGGAAAAAACTCAAAGAAATTAGAATCTCCTGTTACTATTTTCTTTAAATATTCTTTCTCATTATCAATCTTAACAATATATTTATCATACCAACTATTATAATGATAATCTAATACTTCGGGTATCTCTTGTTTAAAGGTAGAGCCTTCCTCAGTATTACTAGCAATCCAAAAGCCTCTATCACCATACCCTTTATGAACTACCCTATAAACTTCATTCTTCTCAGGATTCCAAGCATTATAACTTTTCTCATCATCCAAATAGAGCAATACAAACATCAAACCTGCAAAGCCAAGAGTCAAACTCAATATATTAACTGCTATATTTAGCTTATTCTTCTTACTATTTCTATAAAATATCTTAAACCATGTTTTTATCATCTTATTCGAATTTTAAATATTTAATCAAATCTACTTTTGTAGCATTAAATGCTCTAGTTCCTACAACTACCATTACCAAAACCAACAATAACAAAGGACTAGCTACATAAGGCCACAGCGGCATATCTATACGGTAAACGAAACCGTCTAACCATATTTGTAGCAGATAATAGCTTAATGGAATTATAAATACCGATGATATAAGAGTTATTTTTACAAAGCTATTTATCAGCTGATACATTATATCTTTGGTCGATGCTCCTAGAGTTTTTCTTATTGCCACCTCTTTTAATCTCTGTTGTATATTTAGAGCTGATAAGGCAAACAAACCTAAGATGGCTACCAAAATAACCATAAATGTAAGTATCGAAAATACGGCTTTCAGAATCATCTCAACTTCATATGCTTTTTTGAATTGTTCATCCATAAAATTATACGAAAAAGGATAATCGCTATCTACATTATGCTTCCAATATTCTTCTATATGGCTAATAGTTTCTTGTACATTAGTAGATTTTATTTTAAACTGAACATTATAGAAAATAGTTTTTGTCCACGGGTAAGTATTCCAATGATCTATAAACTGCGGTCTTATTTCAGTAGAAAAACCTCTCGAATGATAATCTTTTATCATTCCTACAACCGTTTTTTTATCATCACCGTCATTACCTATATTTATACTTTTACCTATAGGATTATCATAAATATTTAAGGCTATGGCTAGTTTTTCGTTTATCAAAATATTACTAATAGTATCAGATGCAAACTTCTCATTAAGGAAACGCCCTTCTAATAATTCAATCTCTAATAAATCCAAATAGCCAAAATCTATAGAATTACGAATAGTTGATGAAACTTTATTTTCCTTATAACTAGTTGCAAAAGTATTATAACTATCTCCTCCTGGCATATAATGACAGCTATTTACAGCTTCTATATTAGGGTGCTTTATAAGTATATCTTTCATTAATTCATACTTTTCATATCTATTGCCCGATGTTTTAATAGGAATTATCAATATTTGATCTCCCGAAAAGCCTAAGTCTGAAGTAGTCATATATCTTGTCTGAGAATCTATTATCATCACCCCTATCAAGAAAACTCCTGATATAAAAAACTGAAATCCTAACATTGTCTTTCTCAGCATAGCTCCTTTTTTACTATTAGAAACACGTCCTTTTAGTATATCTATAGCTTTGAAGTTTGACAAACGCATTGCTGGCTCTATGCTTATAAGTAAAGTAACTAATACAACTATAATACATATATCCGAAATTACCGACATATTGAAAACACTCATTTCTTTGAAAAGAAACTTATTAGCATAAGGCAATATTAATTCTATTAAAACCATAGCTAAAATAAAAGAAATAATTACCTGAAATAATATTTCGAACATATAATGAATAGCTATAGTCGTTTTAGTAAGCCCTAACGTTTTTTTGACTCCTATCTCTTTGGAACGCTGATTAATTGATGAGGTAGATAAGTTTATCAAATTAACACAAGATATTATTAATAATAACCCTGACAAACCTAACATTACTAAAATATAAGTATAAAAACCAACTCCTTCAGGCCCTGAATTTCCTGTAATGCTATGTAATCTGATATCTTTTAAAACATCTAATTTTATTTTATAACCATATTTATTTTTGTACTCCTCTAAGCTAATACCATCTGCTTTAGAGTTAGGAATAAAGCTTTTTTTATCGAATATAACATCCATTTTGGCTTCTACCTCCTCCTTTGAAGATCCTTTGTCTAACTTACAAAATAGAGTTTTAGTATACGATTCCCATCCATCTCCTGATACCTCAGATTCGTATTGTATAACTATATTAGGGTCATAGTATGATTTGTTATTACCTATAAACACTGTAGAAACCACATAATTTTTATCCCCTATTTCCAAAACTTCTCCTATAGGATTTTCTTCTTCAAAGTACTTGTTGGCTATATATTGGGATATAGCTATATTAGCCCTAGACTTTTTAAAATTTCCGATACTCCCTTTTATTATTTCAAAAGGGAAAAACTCAAAGAAACTAGAACTTCCTTTTACGCTTTTACGTATATATTCTTTTTTGTTATCAATCTTAACAATATTACTATTGTACCAACCCTCACTATAATAATAGTCTAATACCTCAGGTATCTCTTGCTTAAAAACAGCTCCTTCCTCTTTAGTACTAATAGCTTTATTCCCTTTATTGGGAAACTGACGTACTACCCTATAAACCTCATTCTTCTCAGGGTTCCAAGCATTATAACTATTCTCATCATCTAAGTAGAGCAATACAAACAGTAAACCTGCAAAGCCTAGAGTCAAACTCAATATATTAACCGCTATATTGAGTTTATTGTTTTTACTATTCCTAAAGAATATTTTAAACCATATTTTTATCATCTTATTCGAATTTTAAATATTTAATTAGACTAATTTTAGTAGCCCTAAAAGCCTTGAAACCAACTACAGCAAGCACTAGTACTACAAGTAAAATAGGCGTTAAAACATAAGGCCACAAAGGCATATCTATTTTATAAGAAAAACTATCTAACCAGTTTTGCATTGCCAAATAAGATATAGGCAACAATATAACAGATGATATTAATGTTATTTTTAAAAAGTTTTTTATCAATTGGAATATTATCTCCTTTACCGATGCTCCTAGTGTTTTCCGTATAGCAACCTCCTTCAAACGATGCTGTATGGTAAGAGTTGCCAAGGCAAATAAACCCAACATAGAAATGATGATAACTATAACCGATAGCACCAAAAACATCGTTTGTTGTTTTTCGTATTTCTCATAGGTTTTTGCAAACTTTTTATCCAAAAACTCATACGAAAACGGGTATTTACTATCTACATTTTCAACCCATAATTTTTCTATCTCAGATATGGTTTTAGATAAATCATCTCCCTTTAGTTTGAACTGTACATATCCCATCCAGTTTTTTGAAAACGGAAAAGTATTCCAATGAATTAAAAACAGAGGGTCTATATCTGCATCGAAACCATCGAAGTGATAATCTTTTATCATTCCAACTATTTCTAGCTGTCTATCCTCTCCTTTCCAAGGCCAAGCTATTGTAGCCTTTTTTCCTATTGGGTTATCGTAAATATGTAATAACTTAGCCGCCGTTTCGTTTATCAATATACTCGAAATAGTATCCGAAGTTAGATTCTCGCTAAGAGCTCTACCCTTTAATATTTTAATATTCGCAAAATCGGTATAGTTAAAATCTACAGAATTAGCACCAGAACTAAAACTATAATCACCATGATTTATCCTTGTATTATTAAGGTTTCCATCTCCAGGAATAAACATACTTGCCGAAATTCCTTCCACATTTTTATGATCCGATAATACTTTTTTGATCAATTCATACTTCTTATACTTATCTTCAACATTATATATGTTTACTACTATCGTTTTATCTTTATTAAAGCCTAAATCTTTATTAACCATATAACTTATCTGGCTATATATAATCAACACTCCTATTAAAAAGAACCCCGAAATCAAGAACTGTAGTAACAACATAGCATTACGAACTATTATTCCTTTTTTACTACGAGAAACATTGCCCTTCAATACTTCGATAGCCTTAAAATTAGATAAATAAACCGCAGGAATAAGACCTATAAATACACAAGTAAAAAACGCAATCGTAATCACCGTTAACAGAACCGACATGTTAGCTATACTCAATTCTACATTTATAAAATCGTTGAAGTATGGCAATGTTAATTCTACTATTACAAAAGCCAATATTAAAGATAAAAGTCCCTGAACTAATATTTCTGAAACATACTGTATTATCAATTGCTTTTTAGATAACCCTAGTGTTTTTTTGACCCCTACTTCCTTTGCTCTTTGCGATGCCGAAGCTGTGGAAAGATTAATAAAGTTAACACACGAAATAATTATTAACAATACAGATAAACCCAATAACATCAGTAATAATTTATAATTACCATTCCCCCCAGGTCCTGCATTATTAGATATATTATGTAAATGTAAAGTATTCAGACTCTCTAATAAAACAGTATCAATTCCATATTTATCATCATATTCTGCTAAACTCATACCCGATCTTGACAAATAAGGCTTTATAGTTTTATCTACAATAATCTGATTCATTTTATTGTTTACCTCAGCTATATCAGAGCCTTCACTTATCTTACAAAACAATTCATTGTTGTAGTCTCCCCAATTAACATCGAAAGGCTTTGAGTTTTGTATCAATACCTCTGGGTCGTAATGAGAATTTCCTTGAACGGTATAAACACAAGCTATAGTATATGCTTTATCATCTACTGTCATCATATTACCGGTAGCTCTCTCTGATCCGAAGAACTTTTTTGCGAATTTTTCGGATATTGCTATATGACTTCTACTTTCTTCAAACTTGACTATTGACCCTTCTATTATCTCAAAAGGAAAGAAATCAAAAAATGATGGTTCTGTATAAATTATTCTTTTAGAAAAAACTTTCTTATCATCTAAACTAAACATTTTATATCTATAGACAGTTCCTATCAAAACAGATTGCTCTACTTCTGGAATATCACTTTTAAAAAACTGAGCTTGTCCCGATGGAGCGGTATATGAAATACCATCACTTCTCGATTTATTAACTACTCTATATACAATATCCTTATTAGGGTTCCATTTATCATAACTCTCTTCGTAATTGAAATACAAAAGCACCAAAAGAAGACCCGCAAAACCAAGTGTTAAACCCAAAATATTTATTATTATATTAAGTTTATTGTTTTTGCTGTTTCTGTAAAATATTTTTATCCAAGTCCTTATCATTCTGTTCCGTTTTTATGTATTACTACCTTTCCTCTACTGAACCAACACATCTACCTTATGCTCATTTACCTTCTCCGATATAATAGCTCCATCATTTAAAGTTATTATTCTACTAGAAAATTGAGCATCGTAAGCAGAGTGAGTAACCATTATTATGGTAGAACCCGAAGTATGTAATTCTGTTAACAATTCCATTACTTCATTACCGCTTTTACTATCTAAGTTTCCTGTAGGCTCATCGGCAAGTATCAATTTAGGGTTAGTAACCAGTGCTCTTGCTACTGCTACTCTTTGTTGCTGCCCCCCCGAAAGTTGTAAAGGAAAATGTTTAGCTCTGTGAACTATCCCTATTCTTTCCAATATTTCGGTAACTCTCTTTTTTCTTTCCGATGACTTTACTCCGTTGTATATTAACGGTAACTCTACGTTCTCGTAAACCGATAATTCATCTATCAAATTAAAATTCTGAAACACAAAACCAATATTAGCCTTACGTATAGATGCTCTTTCTTTCTCGTTGAATTTAGCAACCTCTGTACCTCCAAAAGTATAACTACCATCATCTGGAGAGTCCAAAAGACCTATTATGTTCAATAATGTAGATTTACCACATCCCGAAGAACCCATTATAGAAACAAATTCTCCTTCTTTAACCTCTAAACTAAGGCTATTAAGAGCTGTAGTTTCTACCTCCTCGGTTCTGTAAACCTTTACTAAATCTGTTATTTTTATCATGATTATTGTATTTAATTATTACACTTCTATTAATTTATATTTACTTCTTCTACATCTTTAAAATCGTCGTAACTCGATGTTATTATTCTATCTCCCGCTTTTAATCCCGATATGACTTCATAATAAAAAGGGTTTTCCCTTCCTATTTTTATCTCTCTCTTTACAGCCCTGTTGTCGCTGTCTAACACAAAAGCCCATTTACCGTTAGTACTTTGGTAAAACAATCCTTTCGAAATCAATAATGCTTCACTGTCGTTCGATAAAAACACTTTACTCTTCAACGACATTCCTCGTTTTATATCACTTGAAACATCCTCTTTTTCGAACTTTAACTCTAACAAAAACTGACCACCTACTACCTCAGGATATATTTTACTCAATACTATATCGTAGTTTTCAGAATTTACCGAAACACGACCTTTTATACCTTCTTGTAACTTCGATATATAATACTCATCGACCTTAGCAACTAGCTTATACCCATCCAGTACATCTATCTTCCCTATCGATTGTCCTTGAACATAACTCTCTCCCTGAATAGGATTGAACGACGATAACAAACCATCAACAGATGCTTTTACAGTGAAATTCTCCTTGTTTTTTCTCAAAAACTCTAAGCTATTTTGCATGTTTTCCATAGACTTATTTATGCTACTAAGCTGAGAGTTTCTACTTACTTTTTCTTCATTTGCTCTGTTTTTTATCACCGCACTTCTTTTTTTCTGAAACTTATATTCTTGTACCGATTTCTCATAGTCCAACCTTGCTATTATGTCCTGATGATACAAAGTAGAATCTCTAACATATTGACGTTTCGCATTATTATGATCATTATCTATACTTAATAGTTGCTGGTCTAAACTTAATTGCTGACTCTTTATAGAAACTCTTATATTCCTCAGGTTATTTATCTGCTCTATCATTGCCGTTTCTCTGGTCAGATAACCCAATTCAGCATTAGGATTGTAAACTTTTAACAAAGGAGTTCCCTTTTTTACCATCTGACCGCTTTCTACATAAATATCCGAAACCGATCCTCCTTGTATAACGTTTACAAAAACAGATGTCTTTGGCTCAACTGTACTGTTAAACAAAATAACATCTTCGAAAGCCCCTAGAGTCACCTCTCTTATACTTATACTTTCTTTCTTTATATTTACCTGCTTTTTGTGAGTTGCACTTAGCAATATAACAATCAATAACAGAAGTGCAGGCACTCCTATCATCATCGTCTTCTTTAGTTTTTTGCTCTTAGGCTTTATCTGTTTGTCCATCTTTTAATATTTGTATATCCTTTTATAAAGTATATAATTTCTATATACAGTATTGTTAGCGATTAATGTGCCATCAAGTTAACTAACCTCAAAACACTGATAAACAAAGGACACTTACGGAAACACATATTTACAGTGTCCGAAAACGAACATATACTTGTTCATTTCCAAACATATTTGTAATATTGGGCATGAGAAAAAAAGAAGCTACAGTCCTAATAGTCGACGATGACGACGATATATTATTTTCGGCTAGAATAAGTTTAAAAAAATATTTTACCGAGATAATAACTCTCAACAACCCTAAAAAAATAGGCAATAAGCTTACTGGCAAAACTATAGACGTAGTATTACTAGACATGAACTATCGTATTGGCTTCGAAGACGGAAAGGAAGGCTTGTACTGGCTCAGATATATAAAAGATATAAGCCCCGAAACTACCGTTATACTTATGACTGCCTTCGGAAGCATAGACCTTGCCCTTGATGCCATAAAACAAGGTGCTACCGATTTTATACTAAAACCATGGAACAACGAAAAACTATATAGTATAGTTAACTCTGGAGTAGAACTATCTAGGTCGAAGAGAAAAAACACACAATTAGAAACAATTCAAGAGCATAAAGACGAATATTTCCACAAACAAACAGAGCATATTGTAGGGCGTTCCTCTACTATGGAGACGGCTATGCAACTAGTCAGGAAAGCAGCTCCTACCGATGCTAATATATTGATACTTGGAGAAAATGGAACAGGGAAATATGTGTTTGCCAAAGAAATTCACTTGCTTTCAGAAAGAAAAAATATGCCTTTTATTCATGTTGACTTAGGTTCGTTAAACGAAAACCTATTCGAAAGTGAACTGTTCGGTTACGTAAAAGGTGCTTTTACCGATGCTCATAAAGATTCCATAGGTAGATTTGAATTGGCAAAGGGAGGAACTATATTTTTGGATGAAATTGGTAATCTTCCTTTACACCTACAGTCAAAATTACTAGCGGTAATACAAGATAAAAGAGTAATAAGGTTAGGCGAAGGTATAGAAAGAGATATAGACGTAAGAATAATCTGTGCTACCAACGCTTTGCTATACGAAATGGTCGAAGAACAAACCTTCAGGCAAGATCTACTTTTTAGAATAAATACCATAGAGCTAAACTTACCTGCCCTTAGAGATAGAAAAGACGATATATATTTACTCGCTTGCTATTTTTTGGACAAACAAAACAATAAATACAGAAAAAAAATAACAGGTTTTTCCAAAGAAACTATATCTGCTCTTAATGGTTATCATTGGCCTGGTAATATCCGTGAAATAGAACATATAGTAGAACGTGCAGTAATAATTACCGATAATACCGAAATACAAACTGATGATTTACACTTTTCTACAAAAAAAGCAGCAGTAAAAACAACTGACAATCTTAATCTGGAAGAATCGGAAAAACTGTTGATAAGCCAAGCTATAGAAAAACACCAAGGAAATATATCGAAAGCAGCAAAAGACCTAGGGCTTACTCGTGCAGCACTATACCGAAGACTAGAAAAACACGACTTGTAAAATGGAAAAAAAACAATATATACAGATAATAATTAGATTGATACTACTAACCACAAATGGGATAATAGTATTTAACAGTATAATGAACGGAAATATTATTTATATTACTGTTTCTTCTATGGTATTCATTTACCAAATTTTTATACTCATCAATTATTTTAAAAATATATTTGATGATATAGAAAAAGCTATAGATTGCCTGATGTACGAAGACTATACAAATACTATTTCTATAAAAAAAAGAAAGAATACTTTGTATAATAAGGTAGGTTTATTAGTAGAAAAACATCAGAAATTGAGTCATCAAAACAATTCCGAAAAAATAATATTCGTAAATATTATAGAAAGTCTAAGTATAGGAATACTTATATTGAGAAAAGATTCAGATGAAAATATTGAGGTTTTTCAGATGAATAAAGCTTTTACTGATTTTTTGAAAATGCCGAAATTTAACAATTGGCACACCTTAAAAAACAGGATAAAACCGATTTCTACCATTGTAGAGAAATGGCAAAACATAAAACACATAATCTCTCTGGATGTAAATGACGAAAAAGAAAGCTTTTTCTTAAAAACATCCATTACCAAAACCAACGAATATCAATACCTGATACTTTCTCTGGAAACTATACAGCAACTAATCGACAAAAAGGAAAAAGAGGCTTGGTACAAACTTATGAATGTCATTTCTCACGAAATACTCAATACTATAACTCCCATAAGCAGCCTATCTAGCGAACTAAAAGACACTCTAGAACAAGAAGAGCTAAACCAGGAAACTCTAGATGAGCTCAGCATTGGACTAGGTATTATCAAACGAAGATCGCAACACCTTACTAGCTTTGTAAACGCATACCGAACCTTAGCCGAACTACCTATACCAGACAAGAAAAATATAGATATAAAGCAACTAACTAGTGAAGTAATTACACTTTTTGGTAAAGAGTTTTCCAAAAACAAAATATCTATAAAACTAAATAGCATAGACGGCTCCATCATACTTGCCGACAAACAGCAAATAGAACAGGTACTTATAAACCTTATCCAAAATTCTATAAATGCCCTTAAAACAATAGAAAAACCAAGTATAAATATAGAAATAAGCAGAAACAACAATAGATTGACTTGGAGTATTGAAGATAATGGAACAGGCATAGATAAAACTATAAGAGACAAGATATTTACGCCTTATTTTACTACTCGCAAAGATGGATCTGGCATAGGACTTACTCTAGCCAAAAACATAATAGAAGCACATGGAGGTAGAATTAATTGTACTCAGCAGGTTGTGGGGAGTAGGTTTGTGGTTTCTTTGGTTTAGGGAGAAGTCATTGCGAGTCCGCGAAGCAATCCCTAGATTACTTCTATCGCTACTCACTCGTAATGACGTATTGCAGAAAATATTAAGTAGTAAAACCAGAGCCTCAATACCACTGAATAGTTCAATAGTTTTGAATGAAAGTTTTGATTTTATTTTATCAGGTTTTATATATATTATAAAATATACAACAATAATATTTATTGAATTAGAATAACTTTCGTTCTTATTTCAATTAAGCCATAAACTAATCAGCCCCTTATACTAGTGGTAAAAGGGGCTGATTAGTTTATAAAGTAACGTCAATTAATTTCTTCCTGTAAGCTGTAAGAAGTTTCGATTTGGATATAAAACCAATATATTTACCTTCTTTTATTACTGGTAAGTTCCAAGCTCCTGAACCTGTAAACTTAACCATTATATCTTGCATAGTATCTTTAGAATAAAATATAACATCGGGTGCATTATGCATCAGATCACGTACATTTACTTTCTCGCATACTTCTTTGTTGAACATTATATCCCTTATATCGTCTAATAATATAATACCTAAGAATTCTTGTTCTTTATTAACAACAGGATACAGGTTTCTTTTAGATTTTGATACGGCAACCTCTAACATAGTTTCTAATTTCATATCAGGATTTATACTTATGAAATTAGTTTCTATTATACTATCAATATTCATAAGAAGCAGCGTATTTTTATCTTTATCATGAGTTATCAGCTCTCCTCTTTTGGCTAATTCGGCAGAATATATATTATGAGAAATATATTTTTTGGTTATAAGAAAAGATATAGATGCAACTATCATAAGAGGTATAAATAACTCATATCCTCCCGTTATTTCAGCTATAAGGAATATAGCCGTAAGTGGTGCTTGTAATACTCCTGCCATAAGACCTGCCATACCTACCATAGCAAAATTGGTCGATGATAATTGGTGGTTAAAAATATTGCTGTAGTTTATTACCATAGCAAACAGATATCCCGAAATACTACCTATAAACAAAGTAGGAGCAAAAACTCCTCCAACACCTCCTGCACCAAAAGTGAGTGCCATAGCTATTACTTTGAAAGCGACCAAACCTACCAATAAAGCCATCACTAACCACACATCATCAGGTACTATATTAAAAATATTATCATTTACAATTGCTGA
The DNA here is from genome assembly GCA_013215105.1 of Flavobacteriaceae bacterium. GTDB lineage: Bacteria > Bacteroidota > Bacteroidia > Flavobacteriales > Flavobacteriaceae > DT-33. The sequence goes on along the minus strand of JABSPL010000071.1, from coordinate 5,793 downwards.
TATATCACCTTTCAATACATCGTTTATAATTTCAAAACCTTCACCAAAAAGAGGTGGTATAAAATAAACTACCACACCTATAGAAACACCTCCTATAAGTAATCTTTTATAAGGATTATCGAAGCGTTTAAAAAAGTTAGCAATACCAAAATACACTTTACTAAAATATATAGAAGTTGTAGATGAAGTAACTCCTAAAAGTATATAAAACAACACGTCTTTTAGCTCAAATTTGTCTTGTATTTTGAAATGTAACAGTACATCATCTCCTAAGAAAAAATAAGAAGTTAACACTGCCGAAACCGAAGCCAATAACAAAGGAATCATAGAAGCTATGGTCAGTTCTAAACTAAAAATCTCTACTGCAAATATAATAGCTGCTATAGGTGCTTTGAAAATAGATGACATCGCTGCTGCTGCGGCACAACCAATAAGTAAAGTTCTGGAAGTCTGGTTAAGATGAAACAATCTGGCAAAATTAGACCCTAGGGCCGTACCTGTAGCCACCGTAGGACCTTCCAAACCTACCGAACCACCAAAACCAACGGTCAAAGGAGCTGTAAGCATCGAAGCCCACATCTGATGCCTTGGCATAATACCTTTCTGTTTAGAAATAGCATATAATGTAGAAGGAATACCGTGACCTACTTTCTTTTTTATAATATATTTTACTGTAAGTATAGTCAAAAACAAACCTATCAGAGGAAATATAAAATAAAATAAGCTATGTATATCTCCTATAAATTCACTTTCTAATAAATACTTAATATAGTGTGTAGCATTTTTTAACACAACAGCTCCTAAACCAGCCAAAAGACCTACTAAAGCACTTAGTATATATAGAAATTGTTGATGTGTAAGGTGTTTGTATTTCCAAATTAAAAATTTACGAAGTACTTTCTTGAAGTTAGACATGGTTGTATATAAAAAGGCAAAAGTATTAAATTAAATATGATTAATACTTTGTTTTGATAATATGTACTATAAAATTATTCTTTAACTATTTTCAACATTTTATAGTAAAAAGAATCTAAGCTTTTCCAATGTAAAGTTCCGCTTAGAGTCTCGTTATGAAACACCGAAACAAGAGTTCCATTAACCTTTTGAACCTCTTCTCTTATTGTTTTTATTTTATCAAGAGCTGTTTTTTCGGAATACCTTAAACCATCTATCAATGTTTTATCTGCAAAAGCAAAAGGGAATATCTTTAATGAAGTTTGAAATTCATAATTAATATCATAAAAAAAGAAAGGGGTACACGTACTGGCTTTAAAACCTATATTATCGTCGTATCCCATACTATAATCTTCGGTTATACCTGAGTCTATCAATATCCTATAGGTTTCAGGAATACTAACTCTTAAGTAATGTTGTCTTGACTTTATAATATTGGTGTTAGTTATATTTTCTAAATCTTTTTTTTGTTTCTTCAACATTTTATCATCATCCATAGAAAAATACGAAGCCATTATACCTACCAAAGAATAATCTACAGTATTTTTTATTAACATTTTAAAGTTATTACGACTAATAGAAATATTATTATCAAAATTAGTATAGCTACCCGTTAAAAAGAAAAATATAGTTTTAATATTGTGTTTTTTCTGTAGTTCTATGATTTTCCCGAATGTATCATAAGGATCTTTACTTAGGCCTAGTATAACTAAAAACCTATCTAATACATTTTTTAGTTTTAAAGTAAAAAAATCATATATAAAACCTCCTACAGACCTTATTAGACCTTTGTTTTTATAAACATATGCAGAGTCTATGTTTATAGTAGATATATACTTGTATTGTTTACCCGCAACACTTATTTCTGAGTATTTCTCACTCAAAAGATCTAACAAATCATATGCCCAAATATCAATTAAAGGGCTTTCTAAAAAACCATTAATATAAGCTATACTCTGATCTGATTTAAACCTGCCGTGTATATCTTTGGTATGTGGCAAATACTCTTCGTACCTACTTATTAGATAAAAGCTAAAAGCGAAAATATCAAAGAGTATAACAGTACTCTCTTCACTTCTATATTCTATCTTAGCATCTTTCCATTTGCTAAAATCTAAATCAATATATTCGATACCTTGTTGAGTAAGTAAACCATGAGACTTCACATGAATCTCTTTCCCTAACTGTTTGTCTGAATATGAGAATTTAGGCCCATTGTGAGCTATAAAATCCTCTATTTTAGTAGTTAATTTGAAAGGCACATTCAGAACTCTTACAAATATATGTTTGAATATATAATTAATTCTGGGTGTTATTTTAGGAGTAAATACTAATAGCATTTGAGTATGTTTTTTTAAAAGTCTTATAGGTTATAAATGTAACGGTTTTTACAAACATATCAAAACTAAAAAAAGCTATCATAATGAAATGATAGCTTTTTTGTAGTCCGTAGGGGAATCGAACCCCTGTTACCAGGATGAAAACCTGGCGTCCTAACCCCTAGACGAACGGACCAAATAGTAACTTATTAAAGTTATTGTAATATTTTAGTTTTGTTATTAAAACCAAGCCCTAAGCTCAAAAAAAGACAAAACTATAAAGTTAACATTGCGAAAATGAAAACTAAATGTAGTCCGTAGGGGAATCGAACCCCTGTTACCAGGATGAAAACCTGGCGTCCTAACCCCTAGACGAACGGACCATCAAAGTAACTTTACTAATTAAAGTGCAGCTACTAATTTCGTTAATTTAGATTGTAAATTAGACGCTTTATTCTTGTGAATAATATTACGTTTAGCCAACTTACCTAACATCGAAAGTGCTAAAGGAAGCAACTTTTCAGCTTCTTCTTTAGACTCTGTGCTCTTCAAATTCTTGATCACAGTTCTAGTAGATTTATGTTGATACTTGTTACGAATACGCTTAGCGTCGTTACTTCTAATTCTCTTTAATGCTGATTTATGGTTTGCCATAATGTTTATTATTCTTAATATCTTATTTAAAAAAATGTAGTCCGTAGGGGAATCGAACCCCTGTTACCAGGATGAAAACCTGGCGTCCTAACCCCTAGACGAACGGACCTTACTTGCTTATAAAAGCTTTGCAAAATTAGTTAAAAAATCAAATCTCACAAATGTTTTTCAAACTATTTTTATGTTAATTAATAACTAGTTTTCTAAACTGCTTTTTTGTTTTAGCGATTGCAAAAGTAATACCTTTTTTCGGATTAACAATGCTAAAAGTCTAAAAAATTAATATGCTTTTGCAAATAATACTCTTTTAGAAGAAGGCTTACCTGTCAACACACATATACCATCCTCTTTTTCAACATCTAGCTCTATACAACGAATAGTAGCTTTAGTCAAATCTTTTATTTTCTTTTCTGTCTCGACAGTTCCATCCCAGTGAGCAGATATAAATCCACCTTTATTCTTAAGTACATCTTTAAATTCTTCGAAAGTATCTACTTTAGTTATATGAGAATCTCTATAAGCCTTAGCTTTGTTAAACATATCGTTTTGGATATCTACTAACAGATTATCTATATAGTTAGCTACATCGCCTTGTTCTACTGTAGTTTTTTCTAAAGTATCCCTTCTTGCGACTTCTATAGTTCCATTTTCTAGGTCTCTAGCACCTAAACCTAGTCTCACAGGAACTCCTTTTGCTTCATATTCGGCAAACTTCCATCCCGGTTTATGAGTAGTTCTTTTATCTATTTTAACTCTAATCCCTTTATTTCTTAATTCTTTGATTATTTCATCAGCTTTAGAACAAATAGCATCTAATTGTTCTTCCGTTCGGAAAATAGGAACTATCACAACCTGATAAGGAGCTAATTTAGGAGGTAACACAAGCCCTAAATCGTCGGAATGAGTCATTATAAGAGCACCTATTAAGCGAGTGGTAACTCCCCATGAAGTAGCCCATACATATTCTCTCTTACCTTCTTTAGAGGTGTATTTTACATCAAATGCTTTAGCAAAATTCTGCCCTAAAAAGTGAGATGTACCAGCTTGTAAAGCTTTACCGTCTTGCATAAGAGCCTCTATAGTAAAAGTTTCTAAAGCACCTCCGAAGCGTTCATTTTCGGTTTTTACACCTTTTATAACTGGCATAGCCATAAAGTCTTCAGCAAAATTAGCGTAAATATCGTGCATTTGTTTTGCTTCTGCCAATGCCTCTGCTTTGGTGGCATGAGCGGTATGCCCTTCTTGCCATAAAAACTCTGAAGTTCTTAAAAACAATCTGGTTCTCATCTCCCACCTCATTACGTTAGCCCATTGATTTATAAGTAAAGGTAAATCTCTATATGATTCTATCCATCTTTTATAAGTGTCCCATATTATGGTCTCCGAAGTAGGTCTTACTATTAGTTCCTCTTCCAGTTTAGCGTCAGGATCTACTACTATTTCGCCTGTTTCTTCATCTGTTTTAAGCCTGTAATGAGTTACTACAGCACATTCTTTGGCAAAGCCATCTACGTGATTAGCCTCCTTAGTAAAATACGATTTAGGAATCAATAAAGGGAAATAAGCATTTTCATGCCCTGTTTCTTTGAATTTTATATCTAATTCGGCTTGTATTTTTTCCCAAATAGAATAACCATAAGGCTTTATAACCATACAGCCTCTAACCCCCGAATTCTCTGCCAGATCGGCTTTATCTATTACTTCGTTGTACCATTTGGAGTAATCATCTGATCTCTTGGTAAGTTTACTCATAGTTTGGAATGAAATTTGATTTATTAATTTATAATTAAATCTATTAGTATGCAAAACTAATTATTTTTATCTTTGCTTAACAACAAAAAAGAAGATATTATGAAAACTATTTTAAATATAAAGCTGTTTAGTGCAGCTATAATCGGGCTTATCTTTTTATCTTGCGGCAGTTACAACTCTGTAAACAGACGTAGTGACGGAATATACTCTAGTAAAAAAGACAATTACACGCAAACAAACCAAACTCAGGAAACTTACGGCAATCAAGAAGCATATGTAAATAAAGTTTCTCCTAAATCTTATGAAGAGCTAGATAGTCAGGCTTCTACAGGAAAGCTAATCAGTAGAGAAGAACCAGAACAACAATATGTTGATACAAACTTAACCTACAATATAAATGCAAAGAAAGAAGCAAATATAGAGTATTATGTAATAGATGAAGACGATTACCAATACAGAAACAACGACTGGAGTAATGATGTGTATATAAGTATCAGTCCTTTCGGAAGGTATGGTAGTAGATATTGGGGAACTGGCTTTTACTCAGGGTATAACAATTATAATCATTATAATAATAGACATTATAACAATTGGTACTACAGCGATTGGGGATACAGTACTCCTTATTACTACGGCTACTATGGGTATAATACTCCTTATTACTATGGTTCGTATTATAATTATGGACATCACAATCATCACTACGGATATCACGGCAATAGATATAGACATAGTAAGTATAGCGGCTACAATAGAGTTTACGGTAAAAGACAAGGTGTAAACTATTCTTCTTATAAAAACCAAAATAACAGAAGCTATAAGTACTCTAAAAGAGGGAGTACTAATAGTCGTAGCTATAAAAAGAACACCAATTATAATAAAAAAAGCAATTACCCTAATAATAGGAGCTATAATAAACCCCAGAACTCTAATATAAGAAGCTACAAAAACAGTAACTACAGAAAAGCTAGTAATAATAGAAGTTACAAGAACAGTTCTACTAAAAACAGTAACTATAGAAAAGTTAATAGTAATAATTATAAGAACAGCTCTAACAAAAATAGCAATTACAGAAAAGCTAGTAATAGTAGAAGTTACAAGAACAGCTCTACTA
>JABSPL010000070.1 GCA_013215105.1 Flavobacteriaceae bacterium | reverse complement strand
TGCTTTCTGAAGATTGAATTTACTCTTAATAATATTTTTAGAATAAAATATTACGTAAGGAGATATAATATTTGGAATTATGCCGAAATCTAAAATTTAGATAAGTTAATTCTGTTAGTTTCTCAGCAAACCCTAAGTAAAGAGGCTTTGGAATCTCTAAATAATGATATTATAAATAAAATGTATTTTAATTTCAAAGCTAATAATATTTTTATAGGTTATGCTTTTGGTGAAGAAGTAACGGCCAAATGGAGTTTCTCTAATGAAGAAAAAATTATTTATATAGAAGGTATGGAAGATGTCGATATTGAATTTAAAATACTAAAATTAACAAAAGACCATCTGGCTTTGAAATTAGGCTTAGGTGAATTCTTGATGAGAAAAGAGGAGTAAAAAACTTCAATAATCCATAGGTACTTCCATAACCAATAACTTAGCAAAACTATTGGTTATGAAACTAGCCGTAGTTACACCAGACAAACCTATAGCGTCTCTTTTGTTCAATATATCTCCATCTATTTGTATACTTCCTTCCAAAACAAATATATAAACTCCATTTTTAGGAGAATTAACGTTATATTCTACCTCTTTACCTTCTGCAAACTCACCTATATTAAACCATGCGTTTTGGTGTATCCAAACCCCTTGATCGTTAGGGTTAGGAGAAAGTATTTGCTGAAATTGATTATGAGTATCTAAGTTTTTAATATTTATTTGGTCATATCGAGGCTCTACGTCGTGCTTGTTAGGTATTATCCATATTTGAAGTATTTTGACAGGAATATCACTTCTTTTGTTGTATTCGCTGTGCATTATACCCGTACCAGCACTCATGACTTGTATATCTCCTTCTTTTATAACAGAAGTATTACCCATACTATCCTTGTGTTCTAACTCTCCTGAAAGCACTATAGATACTATTTCCATATTGTCATGAGGATGAGTTCCAAAACCTTTTCCTGCAGCTATTATATCGTCATTAAGAACTCGTAAAACTCCAAAGTTAACTTTATCGGGGTCATAATAATCAGCAAAACTAAAAGAATGTTTTGCCTGTAGCCAACCATGGTCAGCACCTCCTCTGTCTTCTTCTCTGTATATTGTTTTCATCTTATTTGTTAATTTTATTATCAAAAGTAAGATATAAATGAGTATTATCTGTTAATATAGGTTATGAAAAACTATGTAAGTATAAGATTGTACCTGTTACTCTATAGAGGTAAATAACAAAAGTAATTGAGAGTATTTAATCAAATGATAATATATCTTTCTAATTTAGGTCATTGTATTAATGATTTGTAAAAATAGAGTAAACCTGTTTAATGGAAAAAGATATTTAAAAAGAATAATTAAGTGTTTTGATTTCATTACTTTAGTAAAAAAAACATGTTTAAGAATTATCCAAAGAGAAGAATTAAACTTCCTGAGAGTTTCAATAAAATTTATAAGCAACAATATAAATCGAACAGAGAGGGGCAGACAAGAGCTTCTTGGCTAGCTCAAAAAGTAGAGTCTTGGATGCATAAAAAAGTAGCCTCTGATGTTGTCGGACTTCACAATAAAAAAACATTAGAAATAGGAGCAGGAACATTGAACCATCTTAAACATGAAAAATCAGAAAAATATGACATTGTAGAGCCGTTTAATGAACTTTATTTAGATTCCCCTTTTTTGAAACAGATAAACAATATATATAAAGATATTGATGAAATTAATATGAATCAAAAATATGATAGAATAATATCTATAGCTACATTTGAACATATCGTTGACCTGCCCAAAGTTGTAGCTAAGACATGTGTTTTATTAGGCTCTAAAGCCACGCTTAGGACAAGTATCCCTAATGAAGGAACGTTTTTATGGACTTTAGGATGGAAATTAACAACAGGCTTAGAGTTTAAATTAAAATATGGTATGGATTATGGTATTTTAATGAAACATGAACACGTGAATACAGCTAAAGAAATTGAAGAAATATTAAGTTATTTTTACTCCGTAAACAAGTGTAAAACTTTAGGGTTAAACAAAAAAGTAGCCTTGTATAGGTTTTATGAAAGTAGCGAGCCTAAAATAGAAATAGCAGTAAATTATCTGAAATCTATATAAAGCATAGTAGTTCAATGTAGACGTGTAGTTTGTTTATGTTTTAAAGGTTGATAGCAAAATGAAACTAAACCTCCGACCTATTACTATAAGTAGACTTCTCAAAATCTCGGATGTTTATTGATATGATAGGTATACTAGGAAACATAGATTTAAGTTTACGGACTATAGAATCGGATAGCTTTTTTTTCTGAATTTGGGTTCTGCCTTCCATTATATTAGCAAATACATGTAAGAAGTCGTCGTCGTTGCCCACTGTAGTATAGTGTTTGTAAGAGTTTATCCTTACTTTTATGCCTCCGGTACCGCTTTTGGCAAACAAACCAGAGTCCATAGCTACTTCATAAACAGAGTCTATTATCTCCTTAGGGTCTTCTAATGTCAAGGTGTTTTCGGAGCATTCTATTATGAAGTGTGGCATTGTTTATTGATCTTTTTGGTTATAGCAAATATAGGTGTTATGTTTTTTCTAAAGGATGAATAAATATTATAAATTAACCATATTTATAGCGTTTGTTTTTATAAAAAAAAAGCCTATTTATATTTAAAATAAATAGGCTTTTTTTAGACTAAGTAAGCGTTTTAATCTTAAATTACATTAACTATCTCCTTTTTCCAAAGGACTATGTTTTTAACTAGTAAAACACTTGCTGTTAGCATTATTGTTAAAATAAATAATTCAGAAACATTTGTTGCGTCATACATAAATGAGCTACTTAAATGATATAAATTATACAATCCAGCTATTATGGCAAATCCAAAAGATATTTCTTTAAATATTTTATTAGACATTTCAATGGTCATAAGAGCAAAAAGAAGTGAAAAGCCTTCAAAAGCAATTCTATACAAATGATGTTCTAAGGGAGCTTCTCCTGTTGCTCCGTCCATTATTAAAGTTTCATTATAATAGATATTGAAAAGTCCGTAAATATGATGTGCTATCCATCCTATGGCCGAAAAGAACCAAAGCATTGTTATTTTTGTTTTCATGGGTATTTCGTTTTTAAAATTATTAATATTAGTTTGTTGTTTATTCTCTTTAGCTTCCTCTTTCCTTAGCTCATTTATATTGTCGTAATCTATCGGGTGTTTACTAAAGCTACTTTGTTGTTTTATTTTTGGGTTTATTTTAAAATAAACAGCAATAGCAATTGTAGCTAATATTATCCATAAGGCATCTATCATAAAAATATCGAATTGTTTGTCTTTAAATGTTGTCCATATCCAGTTATCAGAAATTACTCCGTTAGCAATAGGAATCATAAATCCAAAAATAGAACCTAGTAGTAGGGAAGATTTATTGGTTTTGTAATTATCTCTTTTAAAGCTATAATAAAGAGCGATTAATAACCATGTGATAAAATAAAATCTATAGATAGAGCTTTGTCCTTCTTCAAAATATCCCCCAGTGAATTTGACAAACAAAAATGCCAATGCTGTTACTGGAAACATAGATAAGCAGATGGAAATAAATATATGCCCTATCTTGGCAGTATAAAGACGCTGATCTATTTTCATTGTTTTTTTGTTTCGGGACTCTACCCAAATAAGAAGCCTGTAATAATCACAAAACAAGTGATAAAAGCCAATATAAAATAGATGATTTTAATATAACTACCTCCATACTCTGCAAAATGAAGTTTTGAAACTACAGCTTGCACATCTTCTATATACGAAAATGTATCGGGGTGTTTTTCTATCTTAAATTCTTTTGATAGTTGATCGTGTACAAACCTTGCTGTTCCCGCAAACGACTCTTTATCAGAAATATTACCGGTTAATATATACTGCATATTTACACCTCCATAGTTTTTTATATATACCATATGGGGATGGAAATCGCTAATAAGGCTATCGGACTTTAGTACAAAATCGTTATAACTAGGTATATCTTGTTTCGAAGCTGTTATCCAATCAATAGTTCTACGTTCTGGGCGTAATTCTTCCATTAACTTTACCTGATCTCCATTGTAAATAAAATTAGCAGGAAGTAATACCAATAGGGTTAAGGCAAAGTAAGCTCCAGTTATAGCAAACACAAACTGAAAGGGGAGGCCTATCAATCCCAAGGCTGTATGGGCGTCGGACCAAACTCTTTTTAATGCGTTTTTAGGATTAAAATCATAGAAGTTAGAAATCATTTTTTTCCAATGAACTATAACGCCAGTCACTATTGCAAACAAAAAAAATAAGGCTATAAAACCAGCCAAATATATGCCAATGCTTGGTATTTGATGGAAAAAATGTAAGCGATATAAGAACTCTCCTAAACTATAGCCTTCAGAGTAAGTCTTCTTTTCCAAATTTTGAATATTGACAGAGAAATACTGAGAAGTTTTATTAGTTTCTAAAGCTAAAGAGTCTTTACTTGCCGATATAGAAGCATAAATTTTATTAGGTTCCTTGTCAATGTATAATTGTACATTTCTACCAACTAGAGAATGTTCTTTGTCAATACTCGAGAGTATACGGTCAAAGTCTATGTCTTTTCTAGCTGAAGTATAAACATAACTCCCTTCTTGCCAAGTGGTGATTTCATCTTTGAACAAAGCAAATGCTCCCGCAAAAAAGATGATATACAAGGCGACGCTTATAACAATACCACTTACTGTGTGGGCATTAAAAAACACATTATAATTTCTTTTGCTCATTAGATAATAGGGGTGTTAATTTGTAAAAAATGATAAGTCAAGTACAAAGACAGTATGGCTACGATATAATATAACCATGCTTTCCATGCGTTTTTGAACAGAAATGGAAGAACCAATAAGGTTCCCCAAATTAAAAACATAGAAAAAATAGAAGTTACTAAAACCTCCTTTTTATAAGGGATAATTAAGGCGATACACATATGCAACAATGCACTTATGCTATAACCACCGATGAGCCCCGAGGATATTTTAGCAAATTGTTGCCATGGAGATGTTGTTAGGTATTTTAGATTTGCTGGCATAAATTAAAAATAAATTCGACAATAAATACTATTACAAATAACATAACAAGGTGTTTAAACCTTATTAGTTGTAATGGATAAAGTATAATAACTCAAGTTTCGCACCCTTAATAAATAAAGGTTTACCTGATTTTTCAGCATAAAAAAAAGCATGTAATCTCAGGTAAACCCTTGATTTAATTGTATTTTAGTAGAACCAACAACAAAATACAAAACATGCTTAATA
>JABSPL010000007.1 GCA_013215105.1 Flavobacteriaceae bacterium | reverse complement strand
CCACTCCTATTGCTTTGAATATAACAAGTATTGGCAAGAGTATTATAAGCATATCTAAGTACTGACCTATATTAAGGTAAGTACTATCTAGTTTGGTAAGCCACATAAGAATAGTATAAAGGCAAAATGACAGCCCCATTATTATACCGTATTTAAGCGATGTTTTGATTGTTGATTTTCCCATTATTTGGTTTTTATTATTAATTAACTATCCTTACATAACGATAGTTATTTTCCAAATATAGATAAAAAAACAACTCTTCTTTCATATTAGAAAGAAGAGTTGTTTTGTAAAGTTCATTAACCGTATTTCTTACGGTGCCTATTTGTTTTCTTATAGAGATAATTTATTATGACTATATTGTTTTACAATAACATATTTATATTCATAGATATTCCTGTGTTTTCGGGGACAAATCTACATACTCCTCCTACACAAAATAGTCCCCCACGTTGTCTTCCGTAATTTATTTCTATTCTTACCTTGTTTTTGGTAAAATTACCTCCTATATTAAAAAAATGTATCTGTTTGTCTTTATCATCATTTCCATAATTATAAATATCGGTTATATATAATGATAAATTTCTATTAAATACATATTCTAATGCTGCACCTGTCCAATTTTTTAAATCTTCTTTTGTTGACATATGCTGTAATTCAATTCTTATAGATTTTCCTTTATTAAATTTGACTATTGATTCAGCCACTATTACATTCGCATTTAGTTCTTTATTACTAGACATATACAATCCGTTTATTGCTAAGTTTTTATTAATAGTCATGTTCTGAAAGAACAACATAGAACTCAATCTTTTGTTCCATTTTTTTTTAATTTCAAAGTTAAAATCACTATATAGTTTCTCTCCAAACTTTAATAATTCAGAATTATATTGGTTGTTTACTTGATCAAAAGTAGCGTCTAAAAGAGACCAATACGATGTGTTTATGGTTAATTTAGTCCCGTACTTCCCTCCTATGGCTGTTCCTTTTTTGAAAGAATAATACACATCTATCTGTCCTCCTATTTCTCCTGATTGTCCTGCAAAGTTTTGTATATAAAGCTGGGGTTGTGCCTGATATATATATATGTTTGCTAATGAATAATCTTGTTGTTTGGTAAGTGCAGGTACAAAATTTATATTTGACATTCCAAAAGGATTAGCTCCTGGTTTAGATAATTCTCTATCTGAAAAAAAAGACATATTTTCTAACCTTCTAAAAGTTGAAGATAATCCAAAACCCTTGACAGTATAACCTGTTGTTAATAATATAGCACTTCCATCAAAGTAACGCCCTTCAAGTATTTTGGGTAAGCCAAGAGCTGCAGAAGAGAATAAAGCATCTTTTCCTTTTACAGAATACTCGGTGTCAATGAATAGTTTTCCGAAATCTATTCCTAGCCTCAAAGCATAAGAATTTACTAATTCTGGAAAATTGGTGTCATCAAAAATATTATCGGGATTGTATATATCTATTGGAGGTTCAAAGTCTTCATATTTACCTACATAACTAAATCCAAAACTAAGTCTTGGTATTTTATTAATATTAAAAACACCTATAAGGTTAGTATTAATATCAAAACCAAAAAGATTTGCTTTAGAATGTTCGAATCCAATTCTATTATTCCCATACAAAGCTGTAATATTTATATATTCATTTATATTATATTTTATACGCCCTCCTCTTATAGCATTATTGAGCCCTAATTGTCGTTGTTCGAAAGCTCTTAACAGTAATCCACTACCAAATTGCTCATAAAAATGTCCTAATGTAATGTTCCATTTTTTATTTTTATAGTTTATATAATAATTAGTTATATCTGTACCTTTATATCCAGGGTAATAACTGACCAAAGGTAATGGCTCATAGCTTTCTATTTGAGTTCCTACTGTCAAGCCTTCAATAATTCTATAGTCTATATTTAGGTAGTTATTAGATCTAGTTTTTTTATCTTGTAAATTGAAAGAGGGAATGGGGTCTCTAAAGTCTCCTAATACCTTGTCATCTATATAAATTTGAGTATTACTCTCTAAACTAACAGATAGTTTAGAGAGTAATTTTTCTATTTTAGTTTCTTTATCTTCTAAGCCTTTATTTTGAGTAAAGGCAATGAGAGGGAGTATTATTAAAAGGGGAAATAATATTTTTTCCATATTATTTTGTTTATAAAAGTATTTTGATCTGTTAATTAATTTGCTGTATGAATATATATATTATTTGTATTTTTTAATTTTTTCATACAAATCATATTCTGCTCCAGGAGTATAACCAGAATGTCTATATACAATTTTTCCGTTTTTTATCAATATAGTTAGTGGTATACTTGGAGAATTAAGTTCTCTTCTTAATTCATTGTTAGTGTCTAAAAGGACAGTAAAACCCCAATTTCTACCATTAACTAAAGGTTTGACTCTATTGATAGTTCTAGAATCATCTACAGAAACAGCGTATAATTTAACTCCTGTTTCTTCTACCCAATCAATATAGACTTCATTAATAGCATCTAATTCATTTTTACAAGGAGCACACCAAGTAGCCCAAAGAGATATCACAACTAAATCATTCTTTTTAGCTAGTTTCTCTATATTAGTGATTTTTCCATCCATATATTTAATATCACTAGTAGGTAACAAACCTTGTGACATACTAATTATGCTAATTAATGAGAAGGTAAATAATAACAAGTTTTTCATGATTTTTTTTACAATTTACATTAAAGTTAATTAAAAATATTATATAACATTAATTATTTATAAATACTATTTATATATAACAATAGTAATTTAAACATTCACGCTAAAATATCTGGAGCTAAATTTCTTATTTTGAACATATTACACTATATTAGCACATATTAACTTTTAAAAAAAAATCATGCTTAAAATTAGACTATACAGTATTTATGTGTTTTTACTATTGATTATCTTTTTTTCTTGTAAAGATAATGACAATTCTGAAACAGAAACAGAGGGAGAAATTTCTGAAACAGACCTAGTAATTACAGCAACAGAAGACGAAGTTTTCAATGGTAATACGGTGACTTTTAAAGTTGTTGATGATACAGGAACTGTTACAACTAATTCACCTACAATTAATATAGATGGTGATGATATTTCAGGATATTCACACACGTTTACCACAGCGGGAGACCATACAGTTTATGCCTATAAAAATGATATTAAAGGTAAAAGTATTACAATTACTTCGATAGAATCAACTCATACTACCAAAGTTATGGTAGAAGATTATACTGGTACTTGGTGTGGATGGTGTCCTAGACTAGCCTACGCTTTAGAACAAACAGTAGAACTTAACGGCAATATTATACCTGTTGCTTTACATAATGATAATGATATGAGATATTCTGATTTTGATATATTAGCTAGTAATTTCAATATCACAGGTTATCCTTCAGGAAGAATAAATCGCACTATAGAGTGGAATGAAAGTACTAGCCATCCGATATCTTTATTAAAGGAAAGAAAAAAATGTGGCTTGGCTATAAATTCTTCTATTTCAGGGCAAAATATAGATGTGGAAATAAAAGTGCATTATGATATAACCGAAGAAGACGAGCAAAAATTAGTAGTATATTTGTTAGAGAATGGTTTGGTTTACCCTCAATCTAATTATTTAAATGATGATATGAGTAGTCCTTATTATAACCTAGGAGAATATATCTCTGGTTTTGTTCATAACCATACTGCTAGGGCTACATTTACCGATCCTCTAGGAGATTTAATTCCTTCTTCTGATACAGAAACTGACGATACTTATACTGTTAATTTGTCTATTAATATTCCTTCTAGCATAGAAAATGTAAATAGTCTAGAAATTGTAGCTTTTGTTGTTGATGCCAATAAAAGCGTAGTCAACGTGCAAAAGGCTGACTTAGGAGAGAATAAAGACTTCGACTAGTAAAAACAACTCTTCTTTCATATTAGAAAGAAGAGTTGTTTTGTAAAGTTAATCGGTCATATATTAAAGTAATCTAACAAGTAATGTTCACATTATTATTTGTCTCAGTTAACATTGTAGTTACTTCATTAACGTATTTAATATCTATCTCCGACATTGTCGGTCTATCTCCAGACATTGTCTGGTTACCATTCGAATTCTAGGTTTACTTTTAGACTCTTGGCTATTTGTTTTCTTATTCTACTTTTTAGTTGAGGTATCTTTATTTTCTCTAGTACATCGTTACCAAAAGCGAATAGCAATAATGCTTTAGCTTCCTTTTTGGGAATACCACGAGACTGTAAGTAAAACAAAGCATCTTCGTCTAGCTGACCTATAGTACAACCGTGCGAACACTTCACATCATCGGCAAATATTTCTAATTGCGGTTTTGCGTTTATTTCAGACTTCTCTCCTATTAGTATAGAATTGTTTTTCTGAAAAGCATTGATACGTTGAGCTATTTGGTCAACTATTATCTTACCACCAAACACACCTTTCGATTTACCTGCATATATACCTTTGTACATTTCATTACTCTCACAATCGGGGCTGTTATGCTTAACCAAAGTCTGATTATCGACATGTTGCTTACCGTCAAGTATCGAAATACCGTTAAGGTTAGACTCTGTACGAGAACCTTGCTGATGAAATACTAAGTTATTCCTAGTAAGCTTCCCTCCGAACGAGAAAGTAGAAACATTTACAACACTTTTTTCTTGTTGTTCTATATAAGTACCATCTATAAGCGATGAAGTTTCTAAGTCGTTTTGTATTTTGTAATAGTCAACTATCGAGCTTTTGTCTGCGAATATTTCAGTTACCGAATTGGTAAAAGTCTTATGATCCTCAGTAAGACTCTGATGTCTTTCTATTATCTGTACTTGTGAGTTCTCCCCTACTATAACCAAGTTTCTAGGTTGTATTATAATATCTTTCTCTGCTCCTGTCGAGAAGTTTATTACTTGTATAGGCCTAGGAACAACAGTGTTATTACCTATTTTTATATAAGCACCTTCATCTGCAAATGCAGTGTTTAGTGATGTTAAAGTTTCTTTAGGAGCTATTTTATTAAAATACTTCTCCATAACACCAGAATACTTCTCCATTTTTAGAGCCGATGACATAAGACATATATCGAAACCTTCGTGAGTAGTTTCCGAAAGGAAAGAACTATAAACACCGTCTATAAATACTATTTTATAAGAATCTAAGTCGTGAATAAAGTATTTCTTTACATCTTTGAACTCTAAAGTGTTTTCTTTTTTAGGAAATACATTATAGTCATGTTTCAAAACTGACTTTAACGAAGTATATTTCCAGTTCTCATCTCTTTTAGTAGGGAAATCATTTTTCTCAAAGAATTCAAAAGCTTCTGTACGAACCTGATGAACTTTAGAATCCAAATCTACATTACCTCTGTTTTCGAAAGCCATAAACGAGGCTACTAATTTTTCTTTTAGCTCCATATTAATAGCTATTATATGTTTTTTAACCAATCGTATCCTTTCTCTTCTAACTCTAAAGCCAATTCTTTAGTACCAGATTTCACTATTTTACCATCGTGTAAAACGTGTACAAAATCGGGAACTATATGGTCTAGCAATCTCTGATAGTGAGTGATTACTATAACCGCATTATCTTTGCTTTTAAGCTTATTGATACCATTAGCAACTATTCTAAGAGCATCTATGTCAAGACCAGAATCGGTTTCGTCAAGTATTGCAAGCTTAGGCTCTAGCATAGCCATCTGGAATATTTCGTTTCTTTTCTTTTCTCCACCCGAAAAACCTTCGTTTAACGACCTTGATAAGAATTTTCTGTCTATTTCTAACAAATCAGACTTTTCTCTTATCATTTTCAACATATCTTTGGCTGGCATTTCTTCCAAACCTTGAGCTTTACGAGACTCGTTGATAGATGTTTTTATAAAGTTAGTAACCGATACTCCTGGTATCTCTACTGGGTATTGGAAAGACAAAAACACACCTTTGTGAGCTCTCTCTTCTGGAGACAATTCCATTATATCGTTACCGTCCAACGATATTTCTCCGTCTGTAACATCATAGTCTTCTTTACCTGCTATTATAGAAGCTAAAGTACTTTTACCAGCACCATTAGGCCCCATTATTGCATGTACTTCCCCTGCTTTTACCTCAAGGCTTATACCTTTTAGTATATCGTTCCCGTTTATACTTGCGTGTAAGTTTTTTATTTTTAACATAATCTATATCTGAAATATATTTTCTATCTTTTTTGTTATCCTACCGATCCTTCTAGTGAAATCTCTAGTAGTTTTTGTGCCTCAACGGCAAACTCCATTGGTAATTTATTCAAAACATCTTTACTAAAACCATTTACAATAAGTGCTATTGCTTTTTCGGTATTTATACCTCTTTGGTTACAGTAGAAAAGTTGTTCTTCACCTATTTTACTAGTTGTAGCTTCGTGCTCTATCTTAGCGGTGTTGTTCTTAACCTCTATATAAGGAAAAGTATGAGCTCCACATTGGTCTCCCATCAGTAAAGAATCACATTGAGAGAAGTTTCTAGCATTTTTGGCTCTAGGGCTTATATGTACTAGACCTCTATAACTGTTTTGCGAAAAACCTGCTGAAACACCTTTAGATATTATAGTACTTTTGGTATTATTACCCAGATGTATCATCTTAGTACCTGTATCGGCTTGTTGGTAGTTGTTAGTTACTGCTATAGAATAGAATTCTCCTACCGAATCGTCACCTTTTAGTATACAAGAAGGGTATTTCCATGTAATAGCACTACCAGTTTCTACTTGAGTCCACGATATTTTAGCTCTATTGTGACAAATACCTCTTTTGGTAACGAAGTTAAATACTCCTCCTTTACCTTCTTTGCTTCCAGGGAACCAGTTTTGTACTGTAGAATATTTTATTTCAGCATCGTCCATAGATATAAGCTCTACAACGGCTGCGTGTAATTGGTTTTCGTCTCTCGCAGGCGCAGTACAACCTTCTAAGTAACTAACATAACTCGATTCATCGGCTATAACTAGTGTACGTTCGAACTGTCCTGTACCTCCTTCGTTAATTCTAAAATATGTTGATAATTCCATAGGACATCTAACACCTTTAGGAATATAACAAAACGATCCGTCGGTAAATACTGCTGAGTTAAGAGCGGCATAGAAATTATCTGTTTTAGGAACTACTGTTCCTAAGTATTTACGTACTAGTTCAGGATGTTCTTTTACAGCCTCTGACATAGAACAAAATATAATTCCTTTTTCTCCTAAAGTTTTTTTGAATGTAGTAGCTACCGAAACCGAGTCTACTATTATATCAACAGCCACTCCTGATAGTTTCTTTTGTTCATCCAAAGAAATACCAAGTTTTTCAAAAGTTTTTAATAGTTCAGGGTCAACATCGTCTAAAGTCTTATTAGGATCAACACTTTTGGGTGCCGAATAATAACTAATAGCATTAAAATCAGGTTTTTCGTAGTTTACGTTAGCCCAATCTGGCTCTTCCATTTCTTTCCATATCCTGTAAGCGTCAAGCCTCCAATCGGTAAGCCACTGAGGCTCATCTTTCTTTTTAGAAATGGCTTTTATTATATCTTCGCTAAGCCCTGCAGGGAAAGTATCTGACTCTATATCGGTATAAAAACCGTATTCATACTCCTGCACTTCTAGTTCCTTTTTTAAGTCGTCTTCTGTATATTTGCTCATGTCAAATTCAAATTCATCTGTTTTTTACAGATATTTATATAAATATTATAGAGAAAAACTTTCTCCACAACCGCAAGTTCTATTAGCGTTAGGATTATTAAAAATAAACCCTTTACCGATAAGTCCTCCTGAATACTCTAGAGTAGTACCTACTAAATATAAAAAACTCTTTTTATTTACTACTATTTTTACGCCGTTATCTTCAAACATTTTGTCTTCTTCGGCTTTGCTTTTGTCAAAATCTAATTCGTAAGAAAGTCCCGAACAGCCACCGCTCTTCACCCCTACTCTTACATAATCGTTGATAGGGTCGAAGCCTCCTTCGGTCATCAATTCCGAAACTTTTTTCTTAGCTATATCTGAAACTTTTATCATAATTGTTAAATAGATTAAATCTAATATATTTGCAAATATATCTATTTTTTTACTCTTAAAATATTATAGTATAAAGTTTATTTACAAGCCCTGAAACATAGAATTTTATAAAAACATGATAAATGTCATTTTTAGTAAAATAACATGTAAATATTCAGAATATCCTATACTTTAATATTCATGATGATTAACTTTGTAAATAAAAATATTATGGAAAATTATATTAGAAAATTACAGCATTTCTTAGAGGAATCAAAAGTTAAAACATATTCACAAGGGAATTTCGAAAATAGTAAAATAATCAAAGTATATCATATACTCATGGATTATAAAGTTGTATAGATGTAGAAGTCACAAGAAAAGATGGTTCTATTACTCGTGCTCATTGACAGTACCCAATGCCTAAAAGAAAACATTGAAGAGGTTTTTATAAAAGGATCTAAAATAATTAAAGTAGAGTTATTTGGAGGAGAAAAGCCTAATTTTTTAAATTTCATTAATCCTATGACTATGTATTCACCTAAGACTACATTTGTAGGAGAGGTAGAAGAAGAGTTCAAAAAAATATGTAATAATGTAACACATGTAATCTATAACGAGACTGATAATGGAACTAGTATTATGCATACTAGCGATGGTGATTTTATTAATAATACTGATCAAGTTATACCTAATCTGTCTATCTCTAAAAAAACTCTTTACTTCAAAGGAATACTAGCGATATTAATAAGATGTCACCTAAAGAACGAGAAAATAGATGGAATTATAGTTTTACAAGTACAAGTTTGACTAGATCAAAAGATAATTTACAATTTAATGAAATATTAGATAATATTCCTTTTAGAAAAATAAACGGTAAGGATATTGAGTCAACTAGTAAAATAAACTTTATTTCAAGAGTCAAATCTATTGGTTTCTATGCTTTTTTAATAGCTTATTACTACAAAAAAGAATTGATTGATTTATATAACATCTACACGGGAGAGAATAAAGATCAAGAATTATAGGAAATACAACCCTAACATATAAATATCAAAAAACCTATTTATCTTTACAATAAATAGGTTTTTTTAAACATACAAACAATTATTCATATAAAATCAATCAAACAAACCTGAAGAAAGATATCTATCTCCTCTATCTGAAACTATTACAACTATTAGTCCTTTTTCTATTTTTCTGGCTACTTCTAATGCTGAAGCGACTGCTCCTCCACTACTCATACCTACAAACACCCCTTCCTTTTCGGCTAATTTTTTAGTCATTTTTCTAGATTCTTTTTCACTTATCTCTATTACACTATCTACTCTCGATCTATCAAATATTTCTGGAGAATATTCCTTTGCCCATTTTCTTATACCTGGTATCTTTGAATCTCCTTTGGGTTCTACTCCTATTATTACTATATTTTCGTTTTTTCCTTTCAGGTAAGTAGAAACTCCCATTATAGTACCTGTAGTACCCATTGCCGATACAAAATGTGTTATTTTCCCCTCGGTATCTCTCCATATTTCAGGGCCTGTAGTTTTGTAGTGAGCCTTCCAATTATCAGGATTAGAAAATTGATTAAGCATGAAAATATTATTTTTTTTAGACAATTCCTCTGCCATGTCTCTAGCACCTTCAATACCACCGCTTGCAGGTGTCAATATTAGCTTAGCTCCATAAGCACGCATGGTTTGTATTCTTTCTTTGGTTGAATTCTCAGGCATCACCAAAGTCATTTTCAGGCTCAACAAATTAGCCATAAAAGCCAACGAAATACCTGTATTACCACTGGTTGGTTCTATTATTTCATCTCCTTTTTTTATATCTCCTCTCTCTATTGCCGAGTTTAACATATTAAAAGCAGCTCTATCTTTAACACTTCCTCCAGGATTATTACCTTCCATTTTCAATAAAATTCTAATATTTTTATTAGGAATTATATTTGTTAATTCCACAAGTGGAGTATTACCTATACTGTCTATAATTGTTTTTTTTCTTATTACTACGTTTGATTCTCTCATTATATTTAATTTATTATTAATTATTTTTGATTACATTATTTGGTTTGTGGTAAACAAACGAATTTTCACTTACCGAACTAGTTAACCACACATTAGCACCTATAGTTGTGTTTTTACTAACTATAGTATCTCCACCCAATATGGTTGCATTAGAATATATAACTACATTATCTTCTATAGTAGGGTGACGTTTTTGCTTAGCCATTTTTTTATCTATATGAAAAGCTCCCAAAGTAACTCCCTGATATAGCTTTACATTATTTTTGATTATAACCGTCTCCCCTATCACCGTACCAGTTGCATGGTCTATAAAAAACGATTCTCCTATAGTCGCTCCTGGATGTATATCGCACCCCGTAATGCTATGAGCATATTCACTCATCATTCTAGGTATTATTTTAAGTTTTACTTTATAAAAAACATTACTTATCCTATAAATAACTATAGCTTGAAATCCTAAATAAGCCATTATAACTTCCTCTACACTATCTGCAGCAGGGTCATTTTCTACAATTGATAAAGCGTCTTTATATAATTTCTCTTTTATAATTGGTATTTCTTTTACGAACAAATTCCATATCTCTTCTTCCTTTTTCTGGTTTAATGATTCTATTAATTCAAAGAACAAAACTTTTAATTTCTTCAAATCTTTATTCATTTCACTATCCTTTTTAAAAATGGTATAAAACATTTTCTTTGTAAAAACCTCTATATCATCTTTAATTTCTAAATTATATATTTTCATTATTATTTTATTTTAAGCATAAAAAAATCCCTTTTAGTATTTTTCAGATACCAAAAGGGATTTTTTTATAATGATTATTTTAAATATCAATCACATTACACACAAAACCTTTGGACACCAACAACAGGTACAACATATAGTTTGTACTTTACAACAGTTAGTATTTTCGATTATTAGCGTATTATTCATTATTGTATTAAAATTGAGCATAAAAAAAACCTCTGAAACTATTCAGAGGCTTAGATATATTATTATATTTTAGAAAAAAATCAATATATATAGTAAACCTCTGCGTTATTACAACACAAAGTTTTACAACAGTTATTTGATTTATTATAATTCATTTTTAGTTTATTGAAGCTACAAAATTACTAATAAAACTAGATTAAAACTATTATTATTTAAATAAAAGTTAATTTATTTTTAAAACACATTATTTCCAGTGCTAAAAGCTAATCTTTTCATATGTTTGTAAAAATTAACTCATATGAATTTACGAATAGAAAAAACCGATACAGACACTATACTTAAGATAGTTAGCGATAATATATTGGTCAATGGAGGAAGTTATCAGTACAATAATATAGATGAAGCTAGCGATTCGCTTTTAGCTCAACAATTGTTTCACCTTCCTTTTGTAAAAAAGATATTTATAACTGCAAACTTTATAGCTATAGAAAGATACAGTATAGTAGAATGGTCAGATGTTCAAGAAGAAGTTAAAGAACAAATAGAAAACTATATCTCGTCAGGAAAAACAATAGTAACCGAAAGGACAACTAACAAACTGGCAGTAGAAATATACGCTGAAAACACTCCTAACCCTAATGTAATGAAATTTGGGTCTAATTTACTTATAACCGATCAGGCTAGGGAATATAAATCAGCACAAGACGCTGAAAGCTCTCCTTTAGCTTTGGAGTTATTCAATTTCCCTTTTGTAAAAGAAGTATATATAGCCGAAAACTACATATCGGTAACCAAACAAGACAATATAGACTGGGCTGAAATAACTTATGAATTAAGAGATTTTATAAGAACATATATTTTTGACAAAAAAGTAATAATAAATACTTCTGCCGAATATAAAACTGAAGAAAAAATAACAGCTATAAAATCATCTGTCATAGATATAAAAGACTTAGACGATGTTTCTAAAAAGATAGTAGAAATACTAGACGAATACATAAAACCAGCTGTAGCTAACGATGGAGGTAATATAATGTTTAAATCGTACGATGCAGACACCAAAACTGTAAGTGTGGTATTACAAGGAGCTTGTAGTGGCTGCCCTTCGTCAACCATAACTCTTAAAAGTGGTATAGAAACTATGTTAAAAGATATGCTACCTAACCAGATAGAAGAAGTTATAGCTATAAACGGATAAATATGTCAAAAAACATAACGCCTTATAAAGGTTCTGATAAAAGTAAAAAAGAGCAAGTTGCTGATATGTTTGATAGTATATCGGAAAACTACGATGGGTTGAACAGAGCTTTATCGTTTGGGATAGACCAGAGTTGGAGGAGAAAAGTTGTAAAACTAGTTTCGGCTGTCAATCCTAAAAAAATACTAGATATAGCCACAGGAACAGGCGATTTGGCTATAATGCTTAACAAAACAGGAGCTGATAGTATTATAGGTTTAGATATATCAGAAGGAATGCTTAATGTAGGTAAGAAAAAAATCAAAAAACTAGGCTTAGACAATAAGATAAAAATGGTTGTAGGTGATTCTGAAGATATCCCTTACGACGATAATAGCTTTGATGCTGTTACTGTTTCTTTTGGCGTTAGAAATTTCGAAAATTTAGACAAAGGCTTATCCGAAATACATAGAGTATTAAAGCCTAATGGTATATTTGTAGTTTTAGAAACTGCAGTACCTAGTCGTTTTCCTTTCAAACAGTATTATAAGTTTCACACTAGTGTTATATTACCTTTTATAGGTAAATTCTTTTCTAAAGACGATATAGCATATGATTATTTGGCCGAATCGGCTAATAGTTTTCCTCATGGAAAAGAGTTTAATGATATCTTGAATAAAAATAAATTTTCTGACGTGCACAATAAACCTGTTACATTTGGAGTTTCATCTATATATACAGCCAAAAAATAGCATGAAAAAAATATTCTTATCAGTTTTTATCATAATAAGCCAAATAGTATTATCTCAAATAAAGAAACCTGTAAATCTACCTCATTTTGATAAAAGTTTGTTTCATTTTGGATTTTATTTTGGTATAAACGATAAAGGCTATGATATAGAATTAAAAGAAACTCCATCTTTGACTTATATAAGCCAAAATGGTTTTAATGTAGGTGGTATAATTGATATTAGATTAAACAACAATCTTAATTTAAGACTAGAACCAGGATTATCGACCAACACCAAGACAATTTATTTTAGCGAAAACAAATTCCCTGGAGAAGATAATGAACGAGAAATATCGTCAACTAGCATTAGAGTACCTCTAGTTTTGAAATTTAGTGCTAATAGAATAAGAAATATTAGACCATATATGTTAGCGGGAGTAGCTTATGACTACAACCTATCGAGTAACGAAAACAACTCTAAAGACAATTCTGAAGGAGAGTTCAGAATGAAAACAAAAACTTTTACTTACGAAGTAGGTTTAGGTTGTGATATCTATCTTTATTATTTCAAGTTTTCACCTTCTATACGTGCTGTATATGGATTTAACAATGAGCTGATACAAGACGACAACATAGGTGATAATTGGACTGACAATATTGATTTGATGAAAGTAAAAGGAGTTTTTCTTAATTTTTCTTTTGAATAATTCAATAATATAATTATAAAAAAAGCTGTTATTTCTAATATAAATAACAGCTTTTTTATTTGTTAAAACTTAATTAATATTATCGGATATTTCTGATAAATATTAAATATATTTGCCTTACTAAATTTTTAGAAAGAAAAAGATATGGCACAGAAACCTAGTTTAGCTAAAGGAACAAGAGACTTTTTACCAAATGAAATAAACAGGCGTAATTTCATAATGGAAACTATAAAAAATAATTTTAAATTATTTGGTTTTGAGCCTATAGAAACACCTTCTTTCGAAAAGTCCGAAACTCTTATGGGTAAATATGGAGAAGAAGGAGATAGACTTATTTTTAAAATATTAAATTCGGGAGACTACCTAAAAAAGGTTAGTGAAGAGGCTTTATCTGAAAAAAACTTAAAAGAAATAACTTCTAAAATAACCGAAAAAGCGCTTCGTTACGACCTAACGGTTCCTTTTGCTCGTTATGTAGTTCAGCACCAAAACGAACTTGTTTTCCCTTTCAAAAGATACCAGATACAACCAGTATGGAGAGCCGATAAACCGCAAAAAGGAAGATTTAGAGAATTCTTTCAATGTGATGCTGACGTAGTAGGTAGCGAATCGTTGTTACAAGAAATAGACTTCATACAGTTATACGATAGTGTTTTTACTTCTTTGAACCTAAAGGGTACAACTATCAAAATAAATAACCGAAAAATACTTCAAGGTATAGCCGAAATAATAGGTGCTGCCGACAAGTTGGTAGACTTTACCGTTGCCTTAGATAAATTAGACAAAATAGGTAAAGAAGGAATTATAAAAGAAATGATTTCTAAGGGAATTAGCGAAAATGCTTTAGAAAAACTAGATCCTCTTTTCAGTATGAAAGGAGAAAACGAAAAAGTACTAGAATCTTTATCAGAAATGTTATCTGGTTCAGAACAAGGTATGAAAGGTATAGAAGAGTTAAGCTTTATAGTTAACAATATAAACGAATTAGGGCTTAAAACCAGTAAACTAGAAATAGATTTAACCTTAGCAAGAGGCTTGAATTATTATACAGGAGCTATTTTTGAAGTTTCGGCTCCAGAGGGTGTTTCTATGGGTTCTATAGGTGGTGGTGGTCGTTATGCTGACCTTACTGCAGTTTTCGGACTCAAAGACATGAGTGGTGTGGGTATTTCTTTTGGGCTTGATCGTATTTATTTGGTTATGGAAGAATTAGACCTTTTTCAGGACATTCCAGCTATCAAGCCTCAGGTGTTATTTATGAATTTCGAAGAGAAAAACATAGGATTATACCTTAAAACTATAAATCAACTTAGAAAAGAAAACATATCTTCTGAATTGTATCCTGACTTTGCTAATAACCAAAAAAAGCAAAAGAAACAATGGAAATATGCTGACAATAGACAGATTTCTTTAATCATAAGTGAAGTAAAAGTAGAGAATGACGATGATATATTTATAGTAAAAAATACTATAACACAAAAACAAGAAAAATGTAACTTTTCAGAATTGCTAATTATGGTTAATAATTTGTAGTTTTGTAATCTATAAAAAAGACATTTTAAAGATAAAATATAAAGATGAAAGATAATAGTTTTGATGAATTAGGAGAAGATCACGTAGCAAGCTCAGCAAATACACCGCTAAGAGACGATGCTTTTGATATTTCGGATAAAGAAAAGATAACTAAAATAGAAGAGCATATAAAAGAGGTCTTATTAACTTTAGGACTTGACCTTGACGATGATAGCCTTAAAGATACTCCTAAAAGAGTTGCTAAATCGTTTGTAAATGACTTGTTTTTTGGTTTAAACCCTAAAAATAAGCCAAAAGCATCTACTTTTGAAAACAAATATAAGTACGGAGAAATGCTTGTAGAAAAAAATATAGTTACATATTCTACTTGCGAGCATCATTTGCTTCCTATAATAGGTAGAGCACATGTTGCATATATTTCGAGCGGAAAAGTGATAGGGCTTTCTAAAATAAACAGAATAGTAGAGTATTATTCCAAAAGACCTCAAGTACAAGAAAGACTTACTATGCAAATAGTGCAAGAGTTACAAAAAGCTCTTAACACCCAAGATGTTGCTTGTATTATAGATGCCAAGCACCTTTGCGTTAACTCTAGAGGTATACAAGACATAGAAAGTAGCACCGTTACTTCAGAGTTTGGTGGTAAATTTAAAGAAGAAGCTACTCGAAAAGAATTTTTGGAATATATAAAACTAGATACCCGATACTAATATGAAATTTCATTATAAGAGTAAGAGGTATTATATGTATGGTATTATTTTAGCTTCATCTTTATTCCAACTATCATCAAGAATATACGATGACCAAATTGGTTGGCCTTTCTATTTTCATATTCTAAGCAGCATATTACTTATAGTATTAGGTATAAGAACTTATATGAAAAACTATGTTCTGTTAGAAAACAATACTATTAAAATAAGAACAGAGTTTAAAACAAAAAAAATAGATCTAAGCGAAATAGATGAATTAAAACATTTCGCTGGTGATTTTATACTTAAAAAACAAGGAGAAGAACTTTTTAGAGTAGTTCCTCAGGAGATGAAAAAAGAAGTTTTTGATAAGTTTGTAGACGAAATAAATAAGAGATACAACAACTAACAGTTATGAAACTATTTAGAATAATATTGTTTCCTTTTTCTATATTGTATTATATCGTTACATATACTAGAAACAAATTATTTGACTGTGGTTTGTACAAATCTGAAAGTTTTGATTTACCTATTATTTGTGTAGGAAACTTAAGAGTTGGTGGCACTGGTAAAACACCTATGGTTGAGTATTTGGCAAATCATTTTTCTGATAATTACAAGGTTGCAATACTTAGTAGAGGCTATAAACGTAAGACTAAAGGTTATATTTTGGCTAATGAAACATCTGATGCTTTGACTATAGGCGACGAGCCGTTTCAGTACTATAATAAGTTCAAAAATATAATAGTTGCTGTTAGCGAAAAAAGAGTTTTAGGTGTAGAAAAGTTACTCTCAGAATCTGTAAAACCTGAGATTATACTTCTTGACGATGCTTACCAGCATAGGTATATAAAGGCTTCAACTAATATTCTATTGACTTCGTATGGAGACCTATATTCTGATGACTATCTTATACCTGTAGGTAACCTTAGAGAAAACAGGAAAGGAGCCGAAAGAGCTTCATATATAATAGTTACCAAATGTCCTACAAATTTATCTGAAAAAGAGAGCATTAGTATAAAAAACAAACTTAAACCTTTAGCAAATCAAAGTTTGTACTTTACTAGTATTTTGTATGACAATATTGCAAGAAACCTAAATGGTTCTGTAAATATTTTAGAACTTAAAAAAATTGTACTTATTACAGGAATAGCTAATCCTTCTCCCCTACTTATTTATTTGGAAAGTAAAAATATAGAGGTTAAACATTATAAATACAATGACCATCATGAGTTCAAAAGCAGTGATATTAGTAATATCACAAATCAAAACTCTAGTGAGGCTATAATACTTACTACAGAAAAAGATTATACCAAATTGAAAGAATTTAATATTGATAGAATATACTATATCTCTATTAAAATAGATTTTTTGTTTGGTAAAACTCCAGATTTCTTATCTTAAAAACACAAAAAAAAGTGTTTTTAAGTGTAATTCTCTCTATCTAAATTAATTTTCAATATAAACAGATTACTTTAACAAAAAACAAAAGTAATACAATTAAAAAAGCAACACTTTTATTAGCAACGTTTTAAATTGGTCAAACTAACTTTTGTNATTCTTTTAATATTTTAAAGTTTTTTTAGAGTAAAAATATTTTTTTTACATTAATTATATAGATAATTAATTGCAATTAAACTATTTACAAATGCAAGTAATAACTCAGCTAAAACACTATTTTGAAATAAAATAATGTTTTTTGGTTTATTTTTAAAAATAATGTAGGCTTGATAATGATTAAACAACTAAATGTTTAATATTTTATTAATAACCAACTAAACTTTCAAAAACATGAAAAAATTAATTTACGCAATGGCACTTGTAATGCTATTCGCAAGTTGTAACTATGATGCTACTGATGTAGTATCAGAAGTTCCAGAAGAAGAAGAAATTAGCAATATACATTCAGGAAGTGTAGATCTTTTGACTCAGAATGATGTTGACGCATTTGTAGCTAAAGGATATATAGGTATTGCTGGACATTTGTCTATAGGTGATACTTCTTCTCTATTTACTTCTGCAAGAGGTGAATCAGGAATGAGAACATTATTGACTCAATACAACAGAAAAGATTCTAATAATTATATGAGAAATCCTCAAACAACGACTGGTTATAGAGCTGATTATGATATAACTAATATATCAGGTACTTTACATTTCGTAGGAAATACTTCATTGACTAACCTAAATGGTTTAGAAAATATAGTCCGCTCGGTTGGTAGTTCCAAAGCTACAGGGAATACACTACTATCAAGCTACTGTGGATTGAATACTTTATTTACTGCCGAATTTGAAGACGGAGTAAAAGGTTTTAACCCTGAAAAAGATTTTGAAACATCAGGTAACGCTTATAACCCTACTTTAGAAAATCTTACAGCAGGTATCTGTGAGGAAGAAGAATAGGACGTTACAGCTAAATAATAGTATAAAAAACAATAATTAAAAAGCAGTAAAATATAGGTATAGTCCTATGTTTTACTGCTTTTTTTTGTTATTATCACTGGAAATTTTAAATAAAAAGCCTCAATCAATAAACTAATATTAACAGAGGCTCTCATATATTATAATCTAAATATTAACTTCTATAACTCTTCACAGCATTTACAAATGCCTTAGCGTGATCTACTTTTATATTAGGTAGTATTCCATGTCCTAGGTTAGCGATAAACTTATCTTTACCGAAATCGGTTATCATAGTTTTTACCATCTTTTCTATAACAGGTATAGGAGACTGTAACCTAGATGGATCAAAATTACCTTGTAAGGTTATACTGTTATTAGTAAGTTTTCTGGCTGTTTTAGGGCTAACAGTCCAGTCAACACCTAGTGCCGAAGCTCCAGATTTGCTCATCTGATCAAGGGCGAACCAACATCCTTTACCAAACGCTATTACTGGTGCTTTGTCTTTTACAGCATCTATTATTTGCTGCATATATTGCCAAGAAAACTCCTGATAATCAACTGGAGAAAGCATACCTCCCCAACTATCAAATATCTGTACCGCATCAACTCCTGCTTCTATTTTGGCTAACAAATATGCTATAGTAGTATCTGTTATTTTCTGTAATAACTCGTGTGCTAATAGTGGCTGAGCGAAACAAAATTCTTTGGCTTTATCGAAGTTTTTAGACCCCTGACCTTGTACTGTATAACACAATATAGTCCACGGAGAACCTGCGAAACCTATAAGAGGTACTTCGTCGTTAAGCTCTTGTTTAGTCATTTTGATAGCTTCCATCACATAACCTAAAGTTTCCTCAATATTAGGAACTATCACTTTATCAAGGTCAGCTCTTGTTCTTACAGGATTGTCAAGCCAAGGACCTACACCTGGTTTCATTTTAAAATCAACATTCATAGCCTGAGGAACTACTAGTATGTCAGAGAACAATATAGCAGCATCTACACCTATTTGCTTTATAGGCATTACAGTTATTTCTGTTGCTAACTCAGGAGTTCTACATCTGGTAAAAAAGTCGTATTTCTCTTTTAATTTCATGAAATCAGGCAAATATCTTCCTGCTTGTCTCATCATCCATACTGGTGGTCTTTCTACTGTTTCACCTTTTAAGGCTCTTAAGAATAAATCGTTTTTTATCATTTCTTTGTCTTTTTTCTTTGATGTTGTGTTTTGTGATTTTATTATATTAAAGAAACTTTTTCCATTGCTTTAAAAATAGCTTTCTTGGTGTTTTTCATATTCTTATCACTAAGAGTAGTACTCAAAAACCAAGCTTCGAACTGAGAAGGAGGCACAGATACTCCGTTTTCTAAAAGTTCCCAAAAGAATACTCCAAACTTAGTTTGGTCAGACTTCTGAGCATCATCAAAATTTTCTACTTTTTCTGAAGTAAAAAATGGATTCACCATAGATCCAAACCTGTTAACGACTATATCTACCTCATATTGCTTAGCCGAATCTAACAAATACCCTTCTATTTCTTTGGCTCTAGCTTCAAACCCCTGGTAAACTCCTTCTTTTTGTAATTGCTTCAAAGTTCTATATCCACAAGCCATAGCTATAGGATTACCCGAAAGAGTACCTGCCTGATAAACCGGTCCTAAAGGAGAAACCATATTCATTATCTCGTTACGAGCAGCATAAGCACCTACAGGAAATCCTCCTCCTATAACTTTACCCAAGCAAGTTATATCAGCTTCTATACCCAAAAGTTCTTGTGCTCCACCGAACTTAGACCTAAATCCAGTCATTACTTCGTCCATTATAAGTAATATCCCGTTTTCTTTGGTTATAGCTCTTAATTCTTTTATAAAATCATCTTTTGGTAAAACCACTCCCATATTACCTGCTATAGGCTCTATTATCACAGCGGCTATATCTTTATTAGCTTCTATATGTGCTTTTACACTAGCAATATCATTATAATCAGCAATTAAAGTGTTTTTTACAGCATCTTCTGGTACTCCTTTACTTCCTGGTATGCTCAATGTAGCAACTCCCGAACCTGCTGCAACCAACAATGAGTCTGCATGACCGTGGTAGCAACCTGCAAATTTGATTATTTTGTCATTTCCTGTAAAAGCTCTAGCCAATCTTATAGAACTAAACACTGCTTCTGTTCCCGAATTTACAAATCGTACTTTATCAACCCCAGGAAAAGCATCACAAACTAGTTTTGCTAATTTTATTTCTCCTTCTGATGAAGCTCCAAAAGAATATCCTTTCTTTAAAGCTTTATTTACCGATTTGGCTACTTTTTTGTTACCATGACCCAATATCATAGGACCATACGATAATACAAAATCTACATATTCATTATTATCAACATCAGTAATAGTACTTTTTCTTGCTTTTTTCATAAAAAGAGGTTTTCCTCCTACCGAATTAAATGCTCTAACAGGTGAGTTTACAGCACCTACTAAGTTTACTGATCCTTTTTCGAATAATTCCTCTGATTTTTTATATGACTTCATGGTTTGTTTTGTTTTAAGTTTTATACTAATTCTAGTAACTCTTGAGTGCTTATAACTTTAGCAAACTCTTCATTAAGATTAGCTAAAGTAGTTTGATGTATAATTTCAGATGAGTATTTGACTCCATCAACTCCTATTCTATCAAATGTTGCAGTAGCATCAGATATAAGTAAGGTATCAAAACCAAAATTACCAGCCATTCTTACTGTTGTAGAAACACAATGGTTGGTCGTCAGCCCTACTATTACCAATTTATTTATATTCTGATTATCTAATCTTTCTTTCAAATCAGTCCCTATAAAAGCACTATTAACGCTTTTTTTGATAACAGGTTCTCCTTCTATAGGCTTAACTTCATCTTTTATACTAAAACCTATATTAGATTCATGCAATTTAGAATTAGGATCTTTGGAGCTATGTACTATATGAAAAACAGGTAAATTAAGTTCTCTCCATTTATATAATATGATAGATGATTTTTCTTCGGCTTGCTTATTATTCCTGTTACCTCCCCAATACTGCTCATCGTCAAAGCCTTTTTGGATATCTATTAAAATCAAAGCTACATTATGTCCTTTTAATCTCATACTTTTTTATTTTATATCTCTTAATATCTTAGCTACCTCCTTAGCGAAATAAGAAATAATTATAGATGCTCCTGCTCTCTTCATAGAAAGTAACGATTCCATCATTATTTTTTCTCCATCGACCCAACCTTTTTCAGCAGCAGCCTTTATCATAGAATATTCTCCACTCACATTATAACAAGCTATAGGTTTGTCAAAGTTGTTTTTCAGATCTCTAATTATATCCAAATAAGACAAAGCAGGCTTTACCATTAGTATATCGGCTCCTTCCATATTATCATATTCAGCCTTAACCAAAGCTTCACTTCTGTTTGCAGGATCCATTTGGTAAGTTTTTCTATCTCCTGACGAAGGAGCAGAATCTACAGCATCACGGAAAGGGCCATAATATGCCGAGCAATACTTAACCGAATATGCCATAAGTGGTATATTTTCGTAACCATTACTATCCATAGCTTTCCTAAGACTAGCAATAGTACCATCCATCATTCCCGAAGGTGCTATCATGTCGCCTCCAGCTTTAAGATGCGATAGAGTTTGTTTATTAAGGTTTAGCAATGTAGCATCGTTGTCAACAGTATCGTCACATAATATACCACAATGACCATGATCGGTATATTCACAAAAGCAAACATCACTTACCACATATAAACTAGGGTAGTTTTTCTTTATATATCTGATAGATTTTTGCATTATACCATCGTCACTCCAAGTCTGAGTTCCTTCAGCATCTTTGCTCGCAGGTACTCCAAAAAGCAATACCGATTTTATTCCCAGAGAGACTACTTCCTCTAATTCCTCAGATATAGTATCTAAAGAATACCTAAATATCCCAGGCATCGATGATATTTCTTCTTTTATATTTTCTCCTTCTTCTATAAATATAGGGTATATAAAATCTTCTACAGCTAGTTTATTTTCACTAACCATTGATCTTATCATTTTACTTGCTCTAAGCCTTCTCGATCTATTCATTTATATGTTTTTTTGTGAAATTAATCAAACCTTCAAAAGTACTTTGGTCTGAAATTAATATGTTTTTAAAATACTTTTTAGCCTCATCACCTGTCGAATCCCCTATGCAAACAGCTATAGATTTGACACTATTACTTATACTTATATAACTAATAACCGCCGAAGGACTCGAAAACAACACATAATCGAAACTTTTTTTGTAAAATTTAGGATTAACACTGTTTTTGTACGCTTCTACAATATCAATCTTTTTGGGGTCTAGTGTATTTTCTATATGCTTCTTTCTTTTGTTTCCACAGAAATAGACTATTTTATCAGTTCCAACTGATTTTATGAGTTCAATGGCTAGTTTTTCTGAATAATTTTCATTCAAAACAACATTAAAACCATTTTCTTCCAGAAGAGCTTTAGTTTTCTCTCCTACACAATATACTTTCTTTATATTACCATAATTACCATTTTCTAGCAAGGATAAAACAGCATTTTTACTAGTAAATATAGCTTTCTCTATACTGAAATGCCAATTTAAATTTTTATTAAAATCAATATTTATGAAACCATGTTTTTCAACAATATTATCTTTTGACAAATCTTCGTACAAAGATTCATCTATATCAGCAGTAATTAATATGGATTTATTTTGTTTCAAAACAGGATTATTTTTTCATTTCTTGTTTTATTTCTATCATCAGGTCTTTACCTCCATCGTCCAACAATTCCAAAGCCATATCCTGACCTAATTCGTCAAAATATTTTGTAGAAGTTTCTATTTCTACTTCAATATTCTGAGTTCCATCTATAGAAGTAAGCATACCTTTAAAGCTCATTTCATCACCATTTATAATGGCCAGAGCACCTATAGGAGCAGTACAACCACCTTCTAAAGTTTTCATAAATTGTCTTTCGACATGAACTTCCATTTCTGTGTTTTTATGATTAAGTTTTGCTGAAGCCTCCAGGCTATAAGTATTACTTTCAAGACAAGTTATCATTATAGCACCTTGTGCTGGTGCGGGAGTCATCCAATCCAAAACTATTTTATTTTCAGGTAACAGATTTATTCTTTCCAATCCTGCTTTTGCAAAAATAGCTCCTGCCCAGTCGTTTTCTTCTAATTTCCTAAGTCTAGTGTTTACATTACCTCTAAGCCCAACTATATTATCGTTAGGGTATCTGTTCAACCACTGTGCTTTACGTCTAAGACTACCCGTAGCTATAGTTTTTATATTTTCTTCATTAAATTCTCCTTTATATATAAGGACATCTTTTACATCGGCTCTTTGTAAAACAGCTGCCTGAGATATACCTTTTTCTAAGTCCGTAGGAACGTCTTTAAGAGAATGTACAGCTATATCGATATCGCCTTTTAACATTGCAATATCCAAAGTTTTAGTAAAAAGCCCCATACCACCTATAAGATGTAATGGCTTATCCAGAACTTCATCACCTGTAGAAGAAATCTCTACTATTTCGGTATTATATCCTAATTTATCTAAACTATCTTTCACTAAGTTAGCTTGCCATAGTGCCAATTGACTATTACGAGTACCTATTTTTATAATTTCACTCATTTTATATGTTTTTAAATTCGAAAATATCACCCATTATACTTACCGTATCGTTTATAGAACATTTATTAGTTTTCAGATGTTTTATAAATTGAGTCGTTATTTTTTGAACAAATCTATCAGTAATAGCCTCTGCTTGCTCTCTATTGAAATTCTCTATCTTTTTAGATTGATAATTAATTTCGTTTTGTTGCATTTCTTTCAATGATTCTTTAAGTGCATTTATAGCTGGAGTAAACTTACGCCCATCGACCCATATACCAAATTCTCTTTTATACTTAGATATTATAGCTTCGGTTTTAGGTATCTCTTCTTTTCTTTTTTCTAAAGTTTTATCGGTAATCTTAGAAAGCTCATCTACATTGACTAAATTAATATTACTCATTTTCTTTACCGAAACATCAACGTTTTCCGGCATAGAAAGATCCAGAATTAGTAAATTTTTATTATCACACAGATGCTCTTTAGTTATAGTATAAGCATTGGCTCCTGTTGCTACAAACAGAATATCAGTAGTTTTTAGTACTTCTTTTAACTCCTCGTAATGCTTGACTTCTAAGTTTTGATAGTCTTTAGCAAACTCTATAGCTTTACTATGAGTCCTATTTACTATTGTGATGTTTTTATTAGAACTGTATTCTACTATGTTTTTACAAGTGTTCTTACCTATATCTCCAAGACCTAAAACAGTAATACTTTTAGAGTCCATATCGGGAAATTCATTAAGGGCATACCTAATAGCAGCATAAGATGTAGATGTAGTACCAGAACTCAAAAGAGTTTTGTTTTTCACTTCTTTACTAGCTTGCAATACACTGTTGAACAATCGTTCCATATATGCTCCGGTCGATTTGTTTTGTTTAGCATTAACAAAAGCTTGTTTTAGTTGTGAAACTATTTCATAATCACCCAAAATCTGACTTTCTAGCCCTGTCCCTATCCTAAAAAGATGGTCTACGGCGTCTTTGTTTTTGTGAATACTAGAAACTTTAATAAAATCATCAACTGTACCTTTAGAGTATTTACATAATAACTCTATCAATTCGTAAGGATGATTGGCAAAACCAGTTATCTCTGTCCTGTTACAAGTAGAAAGTATTACTAACTCATCCAAACCTTTGAGTTTGGCATCTTCTATAAGTAATACTTGGTTTTCTTTAGAAATACTAAAAGCACCTCTAGTTTCTACATCGGCTTTTTTATAACTAAGCCCTATATTATATAATTTCTTATTCGATCTCTCTATTCCCATAATTACATACTGTCTATAAGTATCGACAAAAATACTAATATTAAAAGGTGTTAAAACAACGCTAAAAGGACTAAATGTATCGAAATAGGGTATTATCCTATATTTATATTCATTCTAAATAAACATTAACACCTAGAGATAGAAAAAAGGCTATAAGCCTAGTTAAAACAATGATAATTGTCATGTTTTTGATATTTTATATATTTAAACAAGTAATAAAAAACATTGCTATAGATGATTTTTTATGTAGTTTTACCGACAAAAGTACTCCATGAAAGAAAACTTATTAATTAGAGAAAACAACGATAAAAGTCCTTTGGTAATTTTTGATAACACCAAAGATTTCACCTTATGGTATTATAAAAACAACAACGACACTCAACTGCGTTATTTTCAGGAGTTAAAAGAGGATTCTATACAGATATTTTTCTCTTTAGAAGGGACTTCTGATTTGATATTTCACTCTAACCATTGTAGAGTCAATATCAAAGAACGAGAATCATCCGTTGTTTATTTTAAGAAAGAAAGCACAAACATCGTTGTAGAGCAAGGTTCTAAAAGTCATTTATTATGTCTTTGGATACCAATAAAGCAATTTCACGATTTACTATCGAGTAATGATGGCTATGGGCTTATATTCGAAAACGTGAAATTAGGGAAACCTATAATAGACACTAAGCGTATATCTGCAAATACAGCCAATATTTTACAGCAAATATTAACAAAAGAAGCTACTAATAAAACTCTTTACTCTTTGTTTGTCAAAGGTAAAATATACGAACTTATTAGTTCTTTCTTAGGTTCTTTTAGTAGTGAAAACCAAGAGTCATGTCCTTTTATAAATGATGAAGATACTATTTCTCAAATAAAGAAAATAAAAGATATTATAATAGAGAACATGGCTAATCCTCCTTCTTTAGATGAATTATCTAAAATGGTAGGGCTTAATGTAAAGAAAATAAAACTAGGTTTTAAAGAATTATACGGAATGCCTGTTTTTACTTTTCTTCTGAATTATAAAATGGATTTTGCTCAGAAATTACTACTAGAAAACAACAATGTAAGTGAAGTGTCTTCTAAGTTAGGGTATAGTACCTCTAGTCACTTTATAGCTGCATTTAAGAAGAAGTTTGGAATTACACCAAAACAATATACAAAACAAGAAAATTAGAATATATGAAAGGAGTTATACTTGTAAACTTAGGATCGCCAGAAAGCCCAGAAGTAAAAGATGTAAAAAAATATCTAGATGAGTTCTTGATGGACAAAAGAGTCATTGACAAATCGTATTTGCTAAGAGCTCTTTTGGTAAAAGGTATAATAATACCAAACAGAGCCGAAAACTCTTCTAATGCTTACAAAAAAGTATGGACCAAAGATGGTTCTCCTCTGGTGGTTATATCGGAGTCGTTAACCAAAAAAGTGGCCGGAAATGAAGAAATACCTGTAGAATTGGCAATGAGATACGGTAAACCATCTCTAAAAAGCGCTATAGATAAGCTTAACGCCAAAGGTGTAGATGAAATATTGACTATTCCCCTATATCCTCAGTACGCCATGTCTTCGACCGAGACAGTAAACGAAAAGGTAAAGGAAATATGTAAAAAACATTATCCTAACATCAAACTAGATTTTTTCAAATCATTCTACGACGATAAAGATTATGTAAATATTTCAGCAAAAAACATGATGGAAAACATGGAAGGTAAAAACTTCGATTATGTATTATTTTCTTATCACGGACTACCTGTAAGGCATATCAAAAACTCTGATATCACCAAAAAACACTGCCTTTCGGACAAGTCTTGTTGTGATACTCCTTCAAAAGCTCATGAATTTTGTTACAGACATCAATGTTTGGATACTACTAAGTCTATAGTGAAAATATCAGGCCTCAAAGAAGGTGCTTATAGTAATTCGTTTCAATCTCGTTTAGGAAAAGAGGAGTGGTTGTTGCCTAATACCGAGCATGTTTTAAAAGAATTAGCCGAAAAAGGAGTAAAAAGATTAGCTATAATAACCCCTGCTTTTGT
This sequence comes from Flavobacteriaceae bacterium, assembly GCA_013215105.1. Taxonomy (GTDB): domain Bacteria; phylum Bacteroidota; class Bacteroidia; order Flavobacteriales; family Flavobacteriaceae; genus DT-33. The sequence continues at coordinate 26,693 of JABSPL010000007.1, read as the reverse complement.
TTCGGATTGTTTAGAAACTTTAGAAGAGATTTCGATGGCAGGTAAAGAAATATTTATAAAAAACGGAGGAGATCATTTGGAATTAATACCTTGTGTAAACGACAGAGACGACTGGGCTTTACTTGTTAACAAATGGATATCAGAGTGGAAATAGCAAATAACAAGGTAACCTATTTTGAAGGTAAAAAAGCTGAAAGCTACGATGACTTTATACAGAAGGCTATGCCTGGATATAAGACTATAATATCCAAAACTCCTATTTTGATTTCTGAAACATTAATAAACATTCATAATCCTAATATTTTGATTGTTGGTTGTGGTACAGGTACAGAAACTTTAGAATTAGCCAAAAGCATAAGAAAATGTAATATTACTGCTTGCGACCCATCATTAGGGATGATAGAAATAGCCAAGAAAAAGCTAGAAAAATATAAAAATGTAGAAATATTACATTCTTTGGTTGATAACCTTAGTTTAGATAAAAAATACAATGTAGCAACTCTTTTTCTTGTATTACATTTTATAAGTGACGACGGAGAAAAGCTTAATTTATTAAAACAAATATCCTCAAGATTAGAACCCAAAGGAGTTTTGTATTTGTGGGATATAAGTGATAATAGGGAAGATTTGAAAGATAATATAAAAAAGTTAAAACCTTTATTTTTGAAAAACTTAAGCTTAGAAAGGTGGAATAGTTTTGAAGACACTATATTAAATAAATTATATACTTTAGACGACAAAAGATTATATGAGCTGGCAGAAGAATCAGGATTTGAAAAACCTATATTGATGCAAGAAAATATAATTAATAAATATTGGAAACTAAAACTTAAAAACTAAATATGTCTTATTATTACTTAAAATCGTTACATATAATATTTGTAGTCACATGGTTCGCTGGCTTGTTTTATATAGTAAGGCTTTTTATATATCATGTAGAAGCTCAACAAAAAGAAGAGTTAGAACGAAATATACTTCAAAAGCAATACAAACTAATGATGAAACGTTTGTGGTATATCATAACCTGGCCGTCGGGGGTGTTGGCTGTCAGTTTTGGTACTGCACTTATTTATACTAATCCCAGTTATTTGTATCAACGATGGATGTGGATAAAACTAGGTTTTGTATTTGCTTTACTTATATATCACTGGGTTTGTCAGAAAATATATAGTCAATTACAAAACGATATTTTGAAGTTTTCGACTATGAAGCTTCGTATTTTGAATGAAATTTCGACTATAATATTGTTTTCAATAGTGTTTTTAGTTGTTTTAAAAAACAGTATAGACTGGATATGGGGACTTATAGGTTTGGTAGGTTTTTCTGTTCTTATAATGATAATGGTTAAGGTTTATAAGAAGCTAAGAGAGAAAAAGGATTGGGAAGAGTAAATTTTAATCTTTTATTTTAAAAAAAAGGCTAAACCAAAAAGATATTTTTGGTTTAGCCTTTTTTACACTATAAGAAAATATTATATTTTCTAGAAACCTCCATAGAAACTTCGGTTTTATATTCTTTTTTACGATAATTAGTTATAGGTTGAATCCCCATAATGGTGTTTGTCAAAAATATTTCATCAGCTTTTTTGAGTTCGAAAGGAGAAATACTTCTTTCTTCTATACTGTATTTAGCATCTTTAGTCAGTAAGTTTATTATATTTTTTCTAGCTATACCTTTTATACATCCGTCAGAAACAGGAGGAGTTATTATACTCGTCCCTTTTACTATAAATATATTAGAATTAATAGCTTCAACTATGTTTTTATTTTCATTTACAAGTAAACCATTATCATATCCATTTTCTTCTATATAAATATTAGCAACTATATTAAGTATCCTATTAGTGCTTTTTATAGTCGATAATATTCCCGAATTAATGTAATTATCGGTATACAATTCTACTTCATACCTTTCTTTAGTTATATATTGTCCAACTGAAAAAGCCTCTACAATATAGTCTATATTATTATCTGTAGGCAAATAAAGACCTCCATTTTTGCGATATACGGCAAACCTTATTCTAGTTACTTTATCTTTTGATTCTATAGTTTTAATTAATTGTTCTGAAAAATATTCGTAAGTAAAATACATAGGTATTTCCATACGCAGTATCCTAAGAGAGGACATTAGCCTAAAATAATGATCTTCGACAAAACAAGGTTTACCATTATGAACCTTTATAGTTTCAAAAACTCCATCACCATATTTGAAGGCTCTATTTTCTGCTAAATATTTTATATTATCATCATCAATCAATGAACCATTAAAATTTATCATTTTATGTTTTTTTTTTAAGAGCAAAAATATAAAAACTTTGGGTTTTTCTAATATCTATACAGATATACTTTTTGATATTTTGGTCTTTATTTAAAAATGAGATTAATTGTACGGATATATTATAATTTATTAGAAGTAAAATAGCTACAAATAAATGAAGTTTTGGAGGTATTTTAAAACACAATACTCATTTCTTTTTAAAAAAAGTTTAAGGTTTAGTTTTTAACTAATAAATCTGTTTTAAATGGACTTTTAAAGGCTAAAAGGTGTTAAAATATAGATTTAGTAATTCGAGTAAATTAGGCATCCCTAAATTTAGGGATGCCGGGGGGTCTTAGCTCTTGATTACAAGTCTTTTAAAAAAATGATATTTATTACAAAATTAATACCTAATTAAACCTAAAGATTTATTAGTTTTGTAAGCAATAATACTCAGTTAATAATAGTATTATTACTTATATAAAACAAGTAAAGAAAGATGACAGAAGGTAATTTTGTAGATTATATAAAAGTACATGCCAAATCGGGTAATGGAGGAAAAGGGTCTGTGCACCTACATAGGGAGAAATTTGTTTCTAAAGGAGGTCCAGATGGTGGAGATGGAGGACGAGGTGGTCACGTAATATTTATAGGTGACAAAGGTCTTTGGACTCTTTACCATCTTAAATTCAAAAGACATTATAAAGCCTTAGAAGGTGGTGGTGGTAGTAAAAGTAGGAGTACTGGTAAGGACGGAAGCGATGTTTACGTAAAAGTTCCTTTGGGAACTATCGTAAAAGACGACGAAAGCGGAGAAGTTTTGTTCGAAATAACTGAAGACAAGGAAGAAGTTGTTTTACTAAAAGGAGGTAGAGGTGGTTTAGGAAACTGGAATTTTAAGTCTTCGACCAATCAAACTCCTCGTTATGCTCAACCTGGTACTCCTGGTGAAGAAGGATGGTATTTATTAGAATTAAAAGTTTTGGCCGATGTTGGTTTAGTAGGTTTCCCTAATGCAGGTAAATCGACTTTATTGGCAGCTATTACTTCGTCTAAGCCGAAAATAGCAGACTACGCTTTTACGACTCTAAAGCCTAATTTAGGTATAGTTCCATATAGGAATTTCCAAAGTTTTGTAATGGCAGATATCCCTGGGATAATAGAAGGAGCTTCTGAAGGTAAAGGTTTAGGCCATTATTTCCTTAGACATATAGAGAGAAACTCTACTTTATTGTTTATGGTTCCTGCTGATAGTGACGATATCGTCAAAGAATATGATATTTTACTTAACGAATTAGAAAAACATAACCCTGAGCTGGTACATAAAGAGAGGGTACTTGCTATTTCTAAATCGGATATGTTGGATGATGAGTTAATTTCTGAAATAAAAGAAACGTTACCAAAAGATATAAAAACATTATTTTTCTCTTCTATTTCAGAGCAAGGGCTTGTAGAGTTAAAAGATGTTTTATGGGAACAATTAAATAGTGAAATAATCTAGATAAATAGATGAGTAAACCACTAGCTGAGCGTATACGTCCACAAAAACTAGAAGATTATATAAGTCAAGAGCATTTGGTAGGTCCCAAAGGCTATTTGACTATGCATATAAAGCAAGGTATATTGCCTTCTATGATATTGTGGGGACCTCCAGGAGTTGGTAAAACTACTCTGGCTAGTATTATATCTAGGACTTCTGGCAGACCTTTTTATGAGTTAAGTGCCATAAATTCGGGAGTAAAAGATGTAAGAGAAATATTAGAATTAGCAAAAAAAGGTAACGGATTGTTTACAACCAAAAGTCCTATTTTGTTTATAGATGAAATACATAGGTTTAACAAATCGCAACAGGATTCACTATTAGGAGCTGTCGAAAAGGGATATATAACCCTTATAGGAGCTACTACCGAAAACCCTAGTTTTGAAGTTATACCCGCTTTACTTTCTAGATGTCAGGTTTATGTTTTAGAACCTTTTAGTAAAAAAGATTTGGAAAATCTGCTTTACAGAGCTATAAAAGAAGATTCTATAATCAAAAGTAAAGAAGTAGAATTAAAAGAGATAAATACTCTTATACAAATGTCGGCAGGAGACGCCCGAAAGCTATTAAATATATTTGAATTGATAGTTTTAGGACAAGAGTCTCCTGTAGTTGTAACTGATTCTTTAGTAAAAGAGAATGTTCAGAAGAATATGTCTCGTTATGACAAGACAGGAGAACAACATTACGATATAATCTCTGCATTTATAAAATCGATAAGAGGTAGCGACCCTAATGGAGCAGTTTATTGGCTAGCAAGGATGATAGAAGGAGGAGAAGATCATAAATTTATAGCTAGGAGACTTTTGATTTCTGCATCGGAAGACATAGGGAATGCAAACCCTACAGCTCTTATAATGGCTAATAATACCTTTACAGCTGTTAATAGCATAGGATATCCAGAATCGAGACTTATACTTAGTCAATGTGCTATATATTTGGCAAATTCTCCTAAGAGTAATGCTTCGTATTTGGCTATAGGTAGAGCCCAACAGTTAGTGAAGCAGACAGGTGATTTGTCTGTGCCTTTACACTTGAGGAATGCTCCTACTAAGCTAATGAAAGATATGAATTACGGTAAAGATTATAAATATTCTCACGATTTTGAAGATAATTTCGTTATACAAGAATTCTTACCTGATGAAATAGTTAATACTAAGTTATATGAACCAGGTATAAACGCAAAAGAGAACACATTTAGACAAATTTTAAAAACTAGATGGTCAGATAAATATAATTATTAAAAAAAAATATTTTTTAAAAAAACAGAACATAAAGACCTCTTAAAGCCTTAAATTATCTACTTAAACGAGAGTTTTGGTATCATTATTAAGGTTGAATTTTTACAAGAAAAACTAATGAATGCAAATAAATTATACTAAAATATTTTATTATTTAAATAAATTTATTTAAATTCGTGTAAAACAATTATTTAAAGAGGCTTAATCGCTTTAGAACAATCAACATATTAACCTATAAACAATTATTAACATGAAAAAAAAGATTAAAATTGACGCTACAGATAATGTTATCTTGAGTTTCCTAATGGATGATGCTAGAACTCCTATACTTAAAATAGCAAGAGAAGTAGGAATTTCGGGGGCAGCAGTACATCAACGTCTTAGAAAATTAGAAGTTTCAGGACTTATAGACGGTTCAAAACTAATAATAAACGCTAAAGCTTTAGGATACAAAAGCTTGGCTTATGTAGGTATACACATGACTGACTCAGGTAAGTACAAAGATGTTATATCTTCTTTGAAAGCTATACCAGAGGTAGTAGAGTCTCACTATACTACAGGTAACTACTCTATATTTATAAAAATAATGTGTAGAGATAACGAGCATTTGATGTCTGTTCTTAACGATAAAATACAAAAAGTTAAGTGGATATCTAAAACTGAAACATTCTTGTCTTTGGATCAAGAAATAAACAGACAAATAGAACTACCTCTTATATAAGGTGAAATAAAACTTTCGATGTAAAATAAATACATTTGAATTTTTATTATAAAATGGTTGTTTTTTTTTTAAAAAACATACCCAACATATAAAAAGGCTTGATTTTAATAAATCAAGCCTTTTTTTGTGATTAAAACTTATATATATAATCTTTAAAAAGTATTTATTATTTTTTAAAAATATATTTAACTAAAAATATTGTACTTTAGCATACTTAAAGCATTAAAAAACAAAGGTCATTATGAAAAAACACAATTTTGGAGCAGGGCCTTGTATATTACCAGTCGAAGTCCTTCAAAAAGCTTCTGAGGCAGTAATAAACTTAGATAATTCGGGTTTATCATTGATAGAAATATCTCATAGGAGTGAGCCTTTCGTCAAAATAATGGATAAAGCTAGATCTTTGGTCAGAGAGTTATTAGATATTCCTGCATCTCATTCTGTTATATTTTTACAAGGAGGAGCTAGTTTACAGTTTATGATGATAGCACAAAACCTAATAAAAAAAGGAGGTAAAGCAGCCTATACAGATACAGGTGTCTGGAGTAGTAAAGCTATAAAAGAAGCTAAATTATTCGGTAATATAGAAGTCATTGCTAGTTCTGAGAACAATGATTACAGAAACATACCTAAAGAATACATAATACCTAGTGATATTGATTATTTTCATTGCACATCGAACAATACCATATACGGCACTCAGATGAGACACTTCCCTGAGTGCCCTAGTGTTATGGTTTGCGATATGAGTTCTGATATATTTTCTAGAGAAATAGATGTGAATAAGTTTGACCTTATATACGCAGGAGCACAAAAAAATATGGGTACAGCTGGCGCTACTTTGGTAATAGTGAGAGATGATATATTAGGTAAAACAGGGCTTAAAATACCGATTATGCTAGACTATAAAGAACATATTTATAGAGAAAGTATGAATAATACCCCTCCTGTTTTTGCGATTTATGTATCTATGTTAACTTTGCAGTGGGTAAAAGACAAAGGTGGAGTTAAAGCTTTAGAAAAAATGAACACAGAAAAAGCCAAATTACTTTACGATGCTATAGATAACAACAAATATTTTAAAGCAAAAGTATCAGGACAAGACAGGTCACTTATGAATGTAACTTTTGATGTAGAAAATTCTAAAAGTGAATTATTTGAGCTGTTATGTAGTGAAAATGGAATTGTAGGAATAAAAGGACATAGAATATCTGGAGGTTACAGAGCTAGTATATATAATGCCATGCCTATAGAAAGTATAAGAGTATTAGTCGATATAATTAATAAAACACAATAGAATATAATAATGAAAATATTAGTAAACGACGGAATTTCAGCCAAAGGAGTAGAAGCAATGGAGAATGCTGGCTTTGAAGTTTTGAATATAAATGTATCTCAAAATCAGTTAAAAAACTATATAAACCAGAATAATATAGACGTTTTACTTGTGAGAAGTGCTACACAAGTAAATGAAGAACTTATAGAGGCCTGTCCTTCTATCAAAATAATAGGAAGAGGTGGAGTCGGAATGGATAATATAGACGTTGAATATGCCCGAGAAAAAGGTATAGAAGTGATAAACACACCTGACGCATCGTCAAGGGCTGTTGCCGAATTGGTGTTTGCTCACCTGTTAGGTATGTCTCGTTTTCTACACGAAACCAATAGAAATATGCCTATGGAAGGGGATACTAACTTCAAAGGTCTTAAGAAAGCATATTCTGACGGTATAGAACTAAAAGGTAAAACTCTAGGTATATTAGGGGCGGGAAGAATAGGTAAAGAAGTTGCTAAAATAGCTATAGCGATGGGAATGAAAGTAATAGCTTGCGACCCTTATTTGGAAGATTTCTCTGTATCTTTAGAGTTTTTTGATGGTAAAACTCTAAGTTTTGATATAAATATAATAAGTAAAGAAGATTTACTAAAACAATCCGATTTCATTAGTCTTCATATACCCGCACAAGAAGGGTATCTTATAAGTACTAATGAGTTTGATCTAATGAAAGATAATGTAATATTAGTAAACGCTTCACGAGGAGGATTGGTCGATGAAATAGCTTTAATAAAAGCAATAGAAGACGGAAAAGTACTACATGCAGCATTAGATGTATTTGAAACAGAACCAACCCCTGAAATACAACTATTGATGAATCCTTCACTATCGTTAAGCCCACATATAGGTGCTGCAACCGTAGAAGCTCAAGACAGAATAGGCGTAGATCTAGCAGAACAAATAATAAGAATAAGTACCGATTTAATATAAATAGGTAATAATAGTAGTCAAAAGGGAATGAATTATATCAAGTGTAATTCATTCCCTTTTTATAATTATTTAAAAATAAGCTACTTACTTAACAATACTTTTCCTTCCAATTTCCAAAAATATTATATCTTTTTCGACATCCCAACCTCTAGCAGGAGAAAACTCTCGGGCATAGAAAATAATTTGCAAATGTAATTTGTTCCAAAGTTCTTTAGGAAATAATCTTTTAGCATCTTTTTCGGTCTGAGCTACACTTTTACCATTACTAAGCCCCCATCGGTACATTAGTCTGTGTATATGAGTATCTACAGGAAATGCTGGTATATTGAAGGCTTGTGCCATTACTACACTTGCCGTTTTGTGTCCTACTGCAGGTAATTCTTCTAAATATTCGAAACTTTTAGGAACTTCTCCATTGTGTTTATCTATCAATATATGCGATAAGCCATGTATTCCTTTCGATTTCATAGGCGAAAGACCTACAGGTTTTATTATTTCTCTTATTTCTTCTACAGATAATTTGATCATATCGTAAGGATTGTCTGCCTCAAGAAACAATTTGGGAGTTATTATATTTACTCTGGCATCGGTGCTTTGTGCTGAAAGTAACACTGCTATAAGTAATGTATATGGGTCTTTGTGGTCTAATGGTATAGGAGGGTTAGGAAAAAGACTCTCTAACTTATTTATAACTAAACTCACTTTTTCTTTTTTTATCATGCTCAAATTTATTACTTTTATTTCATAAAAATAACAAGAATTATGACACATTTGAAAATAGGTGATAAAGCTCCAGATTTTAAGCAAATAGACCAAAATGAAAAAACTATAGAACTAAAAGACTTTGAAGGGAAAAACCTTGTATTGTTTTTTTACCCTAAAGCAAGCACCCCTGGTTGCACTATGCAGGCTTGTAATTTGAGAGATAATTACCAAGACTTCTTAGACAAAAACTACGAGGTAGTTGGAGTAAGTTCCGATAGTGTCAAAAGACAAAAAAACTTTTCAGTCAAAAAAGAATTACCTTATTCCCTACTAGCCGATGAAAACAAAGAAGTTATAAATGACTACGGAGTATGGGGATATAAAAAATTTATGGGCAAAGAATACGACGGAATACATAGAATAACCTTCGTTATAGACGAAAAAGGAATAATAAAGGACATAATAACCAAAGTAAAAACTAAAGAACACAGCAATCAGATATTGTAATTATACAATATAATAATGGATAAAATAAGAGAGTATTTTGAGCAATTTGTAAAGTTGAACGATAACGATTGGATGTTTTTTAAATCTAAATTGATAAAAAATGAATACCAGAGTAAAACAACTATACTCAAAATAGGGCAGATAGAAAATAATCTATCTTTTATAGAAAAAGGCTCTGTCAGATTTTTTATACCAAAACAAGAAAATGATTGTACTTTTAATTTTAGTTTCGAAAATCAGTTTGTTAGTGCATATGATTCTTTTATAACTCAAAAACCTAGTATATACCAGATAGAAACATTGTCAAATACTACTTTATGGATATTAAACTATGATGACTTACAAGATATATATAATAATACCGAAATAGGAAATACTATAGGTAGGAAAATAGCTGAAAATATTTTCCTTGCAAAATCGAAAAGAGAATTGTCTTTACTTACTGACAGCCCAGAACAGAGATATATTAATTTGTTTACAGAGCAACCAAGGCTGATCAAAGAAATACCTTTAAAACATTTGTCTTCATATATAGGTGTAACTCCACAAGCTCTTAGTCGTATAAGAAAACGAATTTCTTAACTTGAGTTCATTGTTTTTATTATTGTATTTATCGATATTTGTATAAAATACATATACAAATGAAACAACTTATAATACTTGTAATTACTTTTATAATATCATTATTTATAGTCAAAATAATTAAAGGAAAATATGATTTAGCATTTTCGGCTCGTATAGCAATGTCTGTAATGTTGCTTTTTACGGCATTAGGACATTTTATGTTTGCAGATTCTATGGCTATGATGGTTCCTGATTTTATTTCATTCAAAAAAGAAATAGTTTATCTGACAGCTATAATTGAAATAATGGCAGCTTTAGGTCTTCATATATCTCAGATACGTCCATTGACAGCTTGGCTATTGATTTTGTTTTTTATATTACTTCTTCCTGCTAATATAAAAGCTTCTATAGAACAGATAAATTATCAAAAAGGCACATATGATGGTAACGGTCTGATGTATTTATGGTTTAGAATACCATTACAAATATTATTTATCGTCTGGGTTTATTTGTGTAGTCTGAAGGTTTAATTTTATTTACAATGAAAAAAGCCCATATTCCAAAAGAATACAGGCTTTTTATAATTTCATAAAACACTTTAAAAACCTCTAACTTAAAGCTTCAATACTAGCTTTGATAGTTTCTATCTTAGCTATAGCATCATTTCTTTTATTGTTTTCTATTTCTATAACTTTAGCAGGAGCATTACTTACAAAACGTTCGTTCGAAAGCTTTTTATCTACCGATTTCAAAAATCCTTCGGTGTATTTTAACTCCTCGCTTAGTTTTGCTAATTCTTCTTCTACGTTAATATTTCCTCCCATAGGAACAAAATATTCATCCGATTTTACTCTAAAGCTTAACGCTCCTTTCACTTGACTATCTGTATAAGTAATAGCACTTATATTACCAAGCTTAGCAACTACTCTGTCAAAACTTTTATGTTCTGGTTTAGCCGATACTATATGTAATTCTATAGTGTCTTTAAAACTGATATTATTGTTTTTCCTTATAGTTCTAATACCACTTATAACCTCAGACACATGTTCAAAGCTAGTTATTATGTCTTGGTTATATTCTGTAAGTTCAGGATACACACTAACTATAAGAGCTTGCTCAGTAGTTCTGCTTTCTATTTCTTGCCAAAGTTCTTCACTCAAGAAAGGCATAAACGGATGTAATAATTTAAGGATATCTTCCATAAATTCTATTACTTGCTTATAAGTTTTAGCATCGATAGGTTTCTGGTAAGCTGGTTTTATCATTTCCAATAACCAAGAAGAAAAGTCGTCCCAAACCAGTTTGTAAGTAGTCATAAGAGCCTCACTTATTCTGTATTGTTCAAACGATTTGTCTATAGAAACCAAAGTTTTCTGAAACTTAGCTTTGTACCACTCTATAGCTATAGCCGAAGATTCTGGTTGCTCTATGTTTTGGTCTATTTCCCATCCTTTTATAAGTCTGAAAGAATTCCATATTTTGTTAGCAAAACCTTTACCTTGAGCACACAAATCCTCATCAAACATTATGTCGTTACCTGCCGAAGCACATAGCAACATACCTACACGTACACCATCGGCACCGTATTGTTTCATTAGTTCTATAGGGTCGGGAGAATTACCTAATTGCTTAGACATTTTTCTACCTATTTTGTCTCTTACTATACCTGTGAAATACACATTTTTGAAAGGCTTTTCTTTCTTAAATTCGTAACCAGCCATTATCATACGTGCTACCCAGAAAAATATAATATCCGGACCAGTCACTAAATCGTTAGTAGGATAATAATAGTTTATTTCTTCGTTGTCAGGATTATTTATACCATCAAAAACCGATATAGGCCACAACCATGAAGAGAACCAAGTATCAAGAGAGTCTTCGTCTTGTTTTAACTGAGATACTTCTACTGTTTTACCTAGTTTTTTGCTAGCTAATACCGCAGCTTCTTCTATTGTTTTGGCTATAACAAAATCGTTCATTCCATCTCCGTAGAAAAATGCAGGTATCTGATGACCCCACCACAATTGTCTCGATATATTCCAGTCTCTTATATTTTCTAACCAGTGACGGTAAGTATTCTTAAATTTATTAGGGAAAATATTTATTTCATTATCTTCCATAACCGATTTCAATGCAGGCTTAACCATTTCTTCCATATTCAAAAACCATTGAACCGAAATTTTTGGTTCGATAATAGCTTTTGTTCTTTCCGAAATCCCTACTTTGTTTGTATAGTCTTCTATCTTCTCTACAAAACCTTTTTCTTCTAATTCTTTTACTATTTCTGTTCTAACAACAAATCGGTCTTTACCTTGATAATGAAGCCCGAAAGAGTTAAGTGTAGCATCGTCATTAAATATATCAATAACTTCTAACTTGTGCTTATCCCCTATAATTTTATCGTTTTGATCATGAGCAGGAGTTATCTTTAAGCAACCAGTACCAAACTCTATATCAACATATTCATCTTCTATAATAGGAATAACTCTGTTAGCTATAGGTACTATTACCTTTTTACCTTTCAGATGAGTAAATCTTTCGTCGTTAGGATTTATACAAACGGCAGTATCACCAAGTATAGTTTCAGGTCTTGTAGTAGCTATAGTTATAGACTCGTCACTACCTTCTATTTTGTATTTCAGGTAATAAAGATGTCCTTTTTTCTCTATATGCTCTACTTCTTCGTCCGAAAGAGTAGTTTTAGCTTCAGGATCCCAGTTAACCATACGGTAACCTCTGTATATAAGTCCTTTTTCGTGTAAGTCTACAAAAGTACTTATCACAGACTCGCTCATGCTTTGGTCAAGAGTAAATTTGGTACGTTCCCAGTCACAAGAAGCTCCTAGTTTTTTCAGTTGGCTAAGTATAAGACCACCATGTTTGTCGGTCCAATCCCAAGCGTGTTTCAAAAATTCTTCTCTGGTTAGGTCACTTTTGTTTATTCCTTCACTTTTTAGTTTAGCAACTACTTTTGCCTCGGTAGCTATAGATGCGTGATCGGTACCAGGCACCCAGCAAGCGTTAAAGCCTTTTAGTCTGGCTCTACGTATTAATACATCTTGTATGGTATTGTTAAGCATATGCCCCATATGTAATATTCCCGTCACGTTTGGTGGAGGTATTACTATAGTGTAAGCTTCTTTTTCGTTTGGTTCTGAATGAAAATAATTATTTTCTAACCAATATTTATACCATTTATCTTCTATTAATGCTGGGTCATATTTTGCTGCTAAACTCATATTTTATTTTCTTTTTATTAGGTCAAATATATAATATATTATGAGAATTTTTGACCTATTAATAAACGTAATTTTCTTTTATAATCATCTTCCAACCAACTGATATAGTTTTTGGTACTTTTACATATACAATGCGAGTATCTTCTCACTCTATCGTTGATAGCTCCATCTAGTTCTTGTGCTAAAAGTCTTCCGTCAAAAGCATCTTCGCTATTTTCGATACACATTTGTGCATGTTGTTCTAGTGATTTCTCTAATACTACTTTAGCTCTTTGTCCTGAAGAAATAGCTTTATCGTATTCTTTCCTTACATCAAATTCTATATTTTCCGATTTGGCAAACATAGCTATAACTTCGTCGCCCATAGTGTAAACGAAATTCTTTTCTATATCGGCATCACTCACTATATTTTCCAGATAAAAATCAGGAGAACGGAATATTTCTTGCCAGTCAACATTTTCGCCCCAGTTACCAAAACGAGCAACATTATTACCCATATCTATAACTGCAAACTCTTTTTTGTCTTCTATAATTCTAGACCCCCTACCTATCATCTGATAATACAAACTTATCGATTTGGTTGCTCTATTAAGTATTATAGCTTCAATAGTAGGCTCATCGAAACCTGTAGTAAGAATACCTACCGAAGTAAGTATAGCATCAGGAGTAGTTTTGAACCAGTATAATATATCTCTTCTTTCTTGTTTGCTATTGGTATTATCAAGGTGTTTTATATCGTAACCAGCAGCTTTGAATGTTTCATATACATATTTGGAAGTAAAAATACCATTATTAAAAATAAGTGTTTTCTTACCTTTAGCTTTTTGTTCATAAGCTTGAACTAGTTTGTCCTGCATATGAATCTGCGTATATAAATCTTCCGAAGATTTAACCGTATAATCACCATTAGCTCCTACTTTAAGAGTAGTCAACCCTACATCAAGGTTAAAAATATCGGCTCTAGCCAAAAAACCATCAGCAATAAGTGATATAATAGAATTACCTACCAATAGTTCTTTATAACTATCTTTCATAGGCAATTTTATATTAGAACTAAGAGGAGTGGCTGTAACACCTAATATAAAACTATGGTCAAAATAAGAAAATAACTTTCTAAAAGAATTAAAGTGAGCTTCATCAATTATAACTAAACCAATGTCTTTTACTTCCAGTTTCTGATCTTGCAGTCTGTTATTTAAGGTTTCTACCATAGCTACAAAACACTTATATTCATCTTGATCTGGTAAACTTTTAACATTACTATCTATTATTTTGTTTTTTACGTCAAAACTATTAAGCATTTTGGAAGTCTGGGCACAAAGTTCTATACGGTGAGTAAGTACTAAAGCCTTTTTACCTGTATCTCTTATATATCTCTTAACTATTTCTGAGAATATTACAGTTTTACCTCCACCTGTAGGTAATTGAAATAATAAATTATAATCACTTTCATTTTTTTTCATATTATCAAATATAAGGTCTATAGCCTCAGTTTGATATTTATATAATTCTTTAAAGGGAGAGTTAAGTGGTCTGTTCTGGTCCATTATTTATATTGTTCTTTTTCTTTTATTTGGTTAGGCTTTTTTGTTCAAAACATCTAATCTTTATCGACTAAGACAAAAATTAGAAATGCAAAAATACGTTAAAATAAGAGAAGATATACTATTTGTAAAAAGAAATATTTTATTATGATGACATTATTGTGATAAACTTAAATATATTTGTAAAAACAATCATACATTGAGAAAATGATAATAGCAAAAAACATAAAAAAAAGCTTCGATAACTTAGAAATATTAAAAGGTATTGATTTAAATATAAAAAAAGGAGAAATAGTAGCTATAGTAGGACCTTCAGGGGCTGGTAAAACTACTCTTTTACAGATAATGGGGACTTTGGACAGATTAGACGATAAAGATAATTCTGAAATGACTATAAACGGAGTAAACACTCAAAAGTTATCTGACAAGGAAATTTCAGCTTTTAGAAACAGAGAAATAGGTTTTGTCTTTCAATTCCATCAATTATTACCCGAATTCACTGCTTTAGAAAACGTTTGCTTACCTGGTTTTATAGCTAAAAGAAGTAAAAAAGAAGTAGAAAAACACGCCTTAGAATTATTGACTTTATTAGGCTTAGAAGACAGAATAAACCATAAACCAAGTGAACTATCGGGAGGAGAAAACCAACGTGTAGCCGTAGCCAGAGCACTTATAAACAAACCTTCGATAATACTTGCAGACGAACCTAGTGGTAACCTAGATAGTAAAACAGCTGAAGATTTACATCAACTATTTTTCGACCTTAGAGACAAATTTCAACAGACTTTTGTAATAATTACTCATAACGAAAAACTAGCATCTATGGCAGACCGAAAGCTACAAATGAGAGATGGTTATTTGGTAAATTAAAAAACATAACTACTTTAGAAAGTATTTATTTTTCAGAAAAAAACACTTTTATAAGTAGTTTCAATACTCCGGAAGACTTATATATACCTAAAGGGTATCACAACAACTATATAGGTAAATATACATTTTCGGAGTATTGAAATTCTCTAAATACTGGTATGACTGTTAACATACTATTATACTAAATAAATTTGTAATTGCTCTTTAATCTACGTGTATCTATTAAATGGGAAAACTAGTATTTACAGTATCTGAGAGTATTAAAGAATTAAAATATCTTATAAAAAAATCGACAAATCATCGAGTGAAAACCCGTCTTTTATATTTAATAATGGAGGATGATTTAATGTATAAAAGACAAAAAGTTTTAGCTGATTTTTTAGGTATCAGTGATTCTAGTTTAAAAAGGTGGTCAAAAATTTATGCCGAATTTGGTTTAGTGAAAATGTTTAAGCCCCTAAAATAGTCAGATAACATTATAAAAATAAAGTTTTTGGAAATATAGAAAATGTAAAGAATTGGCTATATGAATTTGTACCTAAAATAATAAAAGGTATAACACATCACAAGCTGTTTAACTATGTTTTTATAGGTCAATTCAATGTACAATTGGCATTACACTCTTTTTATGATAGTGTCTAATCTATTTTATTAGAAACAACAATGTACTTCTATAAATTTAACTTACTAACAGCTGTGTTTTACTATATGTTTATATAAACCAAAAATATCTAGTAAAATCAAATAATTTTACTAGATATTTTCAACAGTGATATATCCTCCATGGATTGTTTCTTATGTTGTACATCATTCAATTTTTGATGTGTACTCTTATTGAAAATGAATCTATATTTTCACATGATTTTGAATAAAAATATAATACACAAAAAACAAACCGCATAAACTAATAAAAGTCTATGCGGTTTGTTTTTGCTTATTTAAAAACTCCTTAACTCTATGCAAGCATAGTAACAGGGTTTTCCAAATATTGTTTCAAAGTCTGTAAGAAAGCTGCTCCTGTAGCTCCATCGACCGTACGGTGATCGCAAGCTAGGGTTACAGTCATTACATTACCTACAACAATTTCTGCGTCTTTTACTACTGGTTTGGCAACTATAGCACCTACCGAAAGTATAGCCGAGTTTGGTTGGTTTATTATAGAAGTAAATTCTGTAATACCAAACATACCAAGGTTAGAAACAGTGAAAGTACTACCTTCCATCTCTGCTGGGCTTAATTTTTTGTTTTTAGCCTTACCTGCCAATTCTTTTACTGTACCTCCTATTTGAGTCATAGTAAGTAAATCGGTATTATTAACTACAGGTACTACTAGACCGTCTGGAACGGCAACAGCTACACCTATGTTTACGTGCTTATAAACTCTTATTTTATCAGCAAACCACTGAGAATTAACTTGTGGATGCTTCTTAAGTGCCATAGCAGACGCTTTTAATACCATATCGTTAAACGATACTTTAGTATCAGGAATGCTGTTTATAGCTTTTCTTGATGTTATAGCATTACTCATTTCTATATCCATAGATAGATAGTAATGAGGAGCCGTAAATTTAGATTCTCCTAGTCTTTTGGCTATTATTTTTCTCATCTGAGAATTATTAGTATCCGTATGACCAGTTTCACCTATTACACTATTTCTAGTACATTTACTTTCTGTAGTTTTAACATCAGCAGGCTTATAGTTTTCTATATCGCTTTTTACTATTCTGTTGTTCGAACCAGTAGCTTTTACTAAAGATAAATCTATTTTCTTGTCCTTAGCCATTTTCTTAGCTAGTGGAGAAGCAAATATTCTACCAGTGTTAGAAGTCTTAACTTCTACATTTTCTTCAACTTTTGCTGGTTCAGAGGTTTTAGTTTCAGCTTTAACTTCTTGCTTTACAGCAGGAGTCTCAACAGCTCCACCAGAGCTAACTATAGCAGATACATCAGTATCTTTGTTGTCACCTATTATAGCCAACAAGCTATCAACAGGGGCAGAACCTCCTTCTTGTATTCCTATATATAATAAATATCCTTCATCGAAAGATTCGAATTCCATAGTTGCTTTGTCTGTTTCTATCTCTGCAATTATGTCTCCTTCTTCTATTTTGTCTCCTACACTTTTAAGCCAAGAAGCTACTGTACCTTCAGTCATAGTATCACTAAGACGAGGCATAGTTATTACTTTAACTCCTGCAGGTATTTCTGCCACAGAACTAGAAGCTTCTACAACCGTTTCAGTTGCTTTTTCTTCATTAACAGTTTCAGTAGAAGTATTTCCTTTTAACAAAGCAGTAATATCTTCGTTTTCATCACCTATAATAGCTAACAAACTATCTACAACAGCTGTTCCTCCTTGTTGTATACCTATATATAATAAATATCCTTCATCGAAAGATTCGAATTCCATAGTAGCTTTGTCGGTTTCGATCTCAGCTATTATATCTCCTTCTTCTATTTTGTCTCCTACGTTTTTAAGCCAAGATGCTACTGTACCTTCGGTCATAGTATCGCTCAAACGAGGCATCGTTATTATTTTTGCCATAATCTTTTTTGTCTAAAATTATTTGATAAAAGGATAGTTTTCCTGAGAATATATGTATTTATACATAACATCAGCATCTGGGTAATCAGACTCTTCAGCAAACTTTTCACATTCTGCTACCAAGCTTTTAACATCAGCATCTATAGTATCTATCTCGTCTTGAGTTAAATATTTCTTATCTTTTATAACATTTAATACTTGAGTTATAGGATCTATTTTTTTGTATTCAGCTACTTCATCTTTGGTTCTGTAGTGCTGAGCATCACTCATAGAATGACCTCTATAACGGTAAGTTTTCATTTCTAAGAATGTTGGACCATCACCTCTTCTGGCTCTTTCCATTGCCTCGTCCATAGCTTCAGCTACTTTTACAGGATTCATTCCGTCAACTGGTTTACAAGGCATTTCATAACCTAAACCTAGTTTCCATATTTCGGTATGGTTAGCAGTACGTTCTACCGAAGTACCCATAGCATAACCGTTGTTTTCTACTATAAATACAACAGGAAGTTTCCACAACATTGCCATATTGAAAGTTTCGTGTAACGACCCTTGACGAGCAGCTCCATCACCAAAATAAGTAAGTGTTACCCCTCCAGTTTGGAAAAACTTATCACCAAAAGCAAGCCCTGCTCCCAAAGGAATCTGACCTCCTACTATACCGTGACCTCCATAAAAACCTTTTTCTTTAGAGAAAATATGCATAGAACCTCCCAAACCTTGAGATGTACCTGTCTTTTTCCCGTAAAGTTCTGCCATTATTCTTCTTGGGTCTACACCCATTCCTATTGGCTGAACGTGGTTTCTATATGCCGTTATCATCTTATCTTTTGTCTCTCCTCTATGATCTTTAGACAAGTCCATAGCATGTAAAGCACCTGCTAACACAGCTTCTTGACCATTATACAAATGCAAGAATCCTCTTACTTTTTGTTGTATATATACTGCCGCTAGCTTGTCTTCAAACTTACGCCATAGTAACATGTCCTTGTACCATTTTATATAGGTATCTTTTGTTATTTCCTTCATCTTTGTAAAAAATATATTGTCGTACAAATGCAAAACTAAGGTTTTTTTTCTTGCTTTTTATTCTCTTTTAGCAAAATTAATACCTTTTTATTAAATATTTTTTCAGCATCTTATTTTTTTAATTCTTAAATAAAATAAGATACTGAAAATAAGTGGTTTCAAAACTAAATCCACTGCTTAGGTTCGGCAAGAATTTTCACTAATTTTTCTTCTTCACTACCTTTTTCTACCTGCCAATTGTAATGCCATTGCACTTTTGGAGGTAAACTCATAAGAATACTCTCTACTCGACCATTAGTTTTAAGCCCAAAAAGAGTCCCTTTGTCATGTATTAGGTTAAACTCCACATACCTTCCTCGTCTTATTTCTTGCCATTGCTTTTGCTCTTCGGTATAAGCCAAATTCTTTCTTTTCTCGACTATAGGAACATAACATTCTACAAAACTTTTACCCGAAGAAGTAACAAAATCAAATCTATCTTCTAGGCTATAATCATCTGTTTTTTTCAAATAATCGAAAAACAAACCACCTATACCTCTAGATTCGTTCCTGTGAGTGTTCCAAAAATATTTATCACATTGTTTTTTGAATATAGGATAAAAATCTTCAGAAAACTTATCGCAAACATCTTTACAAGTCTTATGAAAATGAACGGCATCCTCTTCGAACAAATAGTAAGGCGTAAGGTCCTGACCACCTCCAAACCAAGAATCTGTTATATTTCCATCGGTATCGTACATTTCAAAATAACGCCAATTGGCATGCACTGTAGGGACCATAGGATTGCGAGGATGTATAACCAAAGAAAGCCCACAAGCAAAAAACTTAGCATCATTTACTTCTAGTTTCTCTTGCAACACAGGAGGCAACTCACCTTCTACTGCCGATATATTTACACCTGCTTTGGCAAAAACATCACCGTTTTCTATAACACGGGTTCTTCCTCCCCCACCCTCGGGTCTTTTCCAAATATCCTCTTTAAAAACAGCTTTACCGTCTGCTTTTTCTAGTTCTTGGCATATATTGTCCTGTAATTTCTCTAAAAAACTGTAAAATTTTGTTTTCATGATGTATAGTATTATAAAATTCTGTATTTTTGCCCAAAATTATAAAATTATAAATTATGGCAAACATAAAAACTCTAAAAAAGAACATTCATTTTGTATTAGGTGGTGTTTTAGATGCATGTTACATTACATCAGCTATCAATCCTAAGGATAACGAAACAAAATGCGAAGCAATATCTGATGATGCAATAGTATTATTCGATTCTTTGATAGATAGAGTAGGTGCTAAAAAAGTAGAAAACAAAAAACAACACTTTAAGTCTATTGAAAAAGATTTAGAAGTAAAAGCTACTGAATTAGTTGACAGATTGAATGCAGTATAAGCATTCAATTTCTGAAAGAAATAAAAAAAACAGGTAAATTCTTAAATGAATTACCTGTTTTTTTTGCTCAAAAATCTAATAAAAGACGACTATATACAAGTCTAACCACAACCTATACCTACATTTACTCTGTTCTCTCTAGCTGTTTAAATTAAAAAAAACGCAAAAACTCATCAGAAGCCACTAAAATTCCTTATTTATTATAAATTCGTTCATACGCTGCCTTATATTGATATAGTATTTAACTTTAAAATTGTCTTAACAAATTTAAAATGTACTGTGTATGGTATAGTCGTTATCTTGCAAGAGCTATACCCCCATAGACATCGCTATCTGATATTTTTCTTTTTCTTATCACGGTTTTCTCTTCTCAATCTTGCCTTCACTTTCCATGGAGCATCTTTATCCCAATCACCAGCCATAATACATCCATAAGGTAAAATCTCGTCTACAACTTCACCTAAGCCAAATTCTTTTATTTGGTTTTGTACATTTTGGGCATTTTTATAGGCACTTGGTAATTCAGAAATATCTATATTATTAGAGAAAAATCTAATATCTAAATCTTTAGTTTCCTCTGCAAATATTTGTTCAATAGTCTTATCTGCTTTATTTCTTTTATATTGTGTTCTACTTATATTTCTCCCTGCTCCATGTGGTGCAAAGCCTAAATTATTTTCGGTAGTTTCTCCTTTTACTATTAAAATAGGTTCGCTCATATTTAGGGGAATTAGCCTTAACCCGTTTTGAGAATCAGGGACAAATTTATCATCGAGAGGTGTTGCTCCTTTGGCATGATAAAATAAATCATCCTCTTTGAATACAAAATTATGTTCATTCCAGAATCTATCTATTGGCTCAATTTTCAACCTTTGGTAAGTTGCGTCATGCAGTACCGTGTGATTTAACTTTGTCCAATCTCGTATGATCTGGAGTGCTTCCCAATATTTTTTTCCGTCTTCGGTATCGTAGGGTATCCAAGCGTTTTTAGTTAATGTATTGGGCGAAATTTCTTTTCTAAAATATTCAGCCAATCTCATTCCTGTAGTATATAAATTTGCACCAAAGCCACGACTTCCGTGGTGAGTTACCATAATAGTTTCTCCTGTATTTCTAGACTTACCCATAAAAACAAAATGGTTACCATCTCCTTGAGTTCCTAGATGAGTTTTGGCAAAATTTAAACTTTTTTTAGTATTTAGATATTTATTGTCCTTTATTCTTTCTAGTAATTCTTTTTCTAAATTAAAAAGGTCATTTCGTCCTCCTCCTCCAAAATGAGTTATAGAATGTACTATATCTAAAGCTTTTTTAGGGTCAATCATTCCTAAATTGGTCATCATAACAGAGCAGCAAATATCTGCGCCGTGCATAGCCGGATGAATTGCATTTTTGGCAACAATTATTGCTCCCACAGGAATTTCTCCTTTCCCTCCTGTAGGGCATGCATCTGGCATTACAGCTCCTTTTACAATAGTCGGAGTTTTCATTAACTCATCCATTGTTTCAAATACTTGCTGTACATTAGAAACTTCATCTACTGATTCAGCTCTAATGTTCTTGAAGTAATCTAAAGGCTTGTCGTAAGGATCTATTATTTTGGGGCGAACTGAATTAACATAATTTAAAAGTGATTCTCCTTGCAAATCATTTTGATTAGCATATTCAATAGCCTCCTTAAACCATTTTGAAGGTTTAAATCCTAAATCAATTAATGTCTTGCCTGTTATCATTTTTGTTTTCTTTTCTGATATCACATAATTACTAGTATATAAGTAATAGTACATCTATCTTCAAAAAAAATACTTTCACTATTACACTTACATTCCGACAAAATACAAATGATATTTCATCTATAGCTTTGCTCAGATTGTGATATTTATCAAAATAAGATAAAATAATTAAATCACACTAAATTGTTGCGTTTTTTTTAAAACCTAAACAACTAATTTGATTGGTATTATAAAAGATATAAACAGTTTTAATTCACTATAATTAAATTACTTTTCTGTTTTAAGTCTTATTTAAATACAGTTTAAAAAAATTTCTTTTGATTGTTTTAATAAAAAAAACCCGACAAAACTCCTTAGAACCCGACAAAAACCCGACAAATTCTTTTAAAACCCGACAAAAAGCATAAATCCTCTTTTGACAGAGTAATACCACCTGTTCACATATTAAATTTCACCTGTATCTGATATAGCAATAGTTTTGCAGTAATACAAAAACCAATATTATGAAACGCACATTAGTATTACAGATATTATTATTTACAGTTATGCTTACCTACTCCCAAAGCAAAGAATTAAAAGGAGTTATCATCGATATAATCACTAAAAAATCAGTTCCTTTTGCTACAATAGGTATTTATAACCAATCAGAATTAGTAGATGGGGTTTCTGCCGATGAAAATGGGGAATTTGAATTAATCATAGATAAAATATTCACCCATATAGAGATTAGTTTTATAGGATACAAGACATCTATTTTAAATTTCACTAAAATAGAAAACCTTAATAAACTTACAATACTACTAATCGAAGATACTACAGCCTTGGAAGAGGTTTTAATAAAAGGGAAACAGACTACAACTCGACTGAAGATAGATAGGAAGATTATTAATTTTGGTAGTGACATTCAGCAATCAGGAGTAAATGCATTAGAGGCATTTGATCATATATCTGAAGTAGAAACTGATATTACGTCTAACACTATATCGTTACGAGGAAGCAGTAATGTAAGAGTTTTGATAAACGGAAAGATGTCTTCGTTAAATTCAGTAGAATTACTACAACAAATTTCGGTTTCATCTATCGATAGGATTGAAATAATAACTTCTCCTTCGGTAAAATATAAAGCAGATGGTATTTCGGGAATTATAAATGTTATTTTAAAAAAGAATAAAGAGCTAGGTTTGAATTCAAAATTGTTTTTAGGTACAGGTACAGGTAGATACAATTTTGGCTTTAATGGTAATTATAGTTTATCGTCGGTTAATTTCAGGTTTAACATGTCAAAATCGAGTAGTGAGACAACCGATAATCAGACGATATTACGTGAATTTAATGATGGAAGTATAGAAAACATATTTACTTCATATCAGTTTGAAGGAGATATTTATAAAATAAGCTCAGATATCGATTTTTATATAAAAAGCAAACATGAATTTTCTTTCGAAATATATTATACAGATGATTCTCATAGCTCTTACAATAAATCTGAGTTTTATGACCTTACAGATGGTGAAGATTACCAGTATTTGAGAGAGAACACACATTCTCATTATATAACTAATTTTAATTCTAACTATAGATTTAAGTTTGATGGAGATAAACACTTTTTGGAATTAGACTATAATGTCAATAATGGAGACAATAATTATCCGATAATGGATTCTAAAGATGGTATTTTGATATCAGATCAGTTTTTGATAGAAAATTTCTTATTACAATCACTAGCATTAGATTACACTTTGCCTATTAAAGACAAGTTTATAATAGAAACGGGGATATCTAGAAACACTCAAAAATTAGATAGTGAAAACAGGTTAATTTTGACAGACAACACAAGTACAAACAATAAGTTTGAATATAATGAAACACTACTAGGCGTATATTTTCTATCAAAATTCTCTATAGATAAGGTGAATTTTCAGGTAGGACTTCGCTATGAACATTTCGAATCTAATTCGGTAATTAAGGCTGATCATTTCTCAAGATATAAGGCGTTTT
Organism: Flavobacteriaceae bacterium; assembly: GCA_013215105.1. Lineage (GTDB taxonomy): Bacteria > Bacteroidota > Bacteroidia > Flavobacteriales > Flavobacteriaceae > DT-33. The sequence continues at coordinate 2,545 of JABSPL010000007.1, read as the reverse complement.
CAAATCTTTTCACTTCTGTACATATTTCTTACCCTGCAAACGACAATAATACTTTCAATTTGGGTTATAGTAAGCGTATTTCGAGACCTAATTTCCATCACGTAAATGCATTTCAGGTTGTAAACCCTTTATTTACTTGGATATATAATCCTGATATAAACCCTGATCTTAGTGACAATATAGAATTTGGTTATCAGGGTAATTTTAACAAGCTCAAGTTAGGAATAACTAGTTTTTACAGACATAGAAAGAATGTAATTCTATGGACAGAATATTCAGAAGACAATAATCAGATATTCACTTACAAAAACTCTGGAGTATTTAATTCTTATGGAATAGAAACTATGCTGACTTATAGACTATCACTTTTCTGGAATTCAAGACTTACTTTTAATTATTATTCTACCAAAATAAATAAAAATGTAAATGTTAGTTGGCACGAAATGTTTTCTTCTAATATTCAGTTTAAAAATACATTTACAATCAGTAATAGTTTAACTGCAGATATAGTTTATATTTACAATCCTAAGAGGCAAAGATCGTTTAGTTATGTAGAATCTAGAAATAGACTAGACTTAAGTATAAACGGGCAATTTTTAAAAAAAAGACTATCTGCTAGTTTAAGATTAGTCGATATATTTGACAATAACATTTTAAAAACTACTAGTAAATCGGATAATTTAACGCAAAAAAGTACTTGGCATATACAATCTCAGAGGTTTAATGTTTTACTTAGCCTAAGTTATAAATTGTTTAAAAACAATAAAAAAACTAGAAACAGAAAAAGTAGAAGGTACAACAAAACATCTATAGATTAGAAAAATGAAAGCAGTTACACCTGAAAAATCAAGATTATTATATAAGTTCAGTGCTAGAGAGACTTTATTTCATTTAGGATTTTGGATAGTCTATTTGTTATTTCCCTTCCTAAAATCTGTAGGAAGAGGGAAAGCATCTTATGACTTTTACAGCGAATTCAACGATTTGTTTTTCGGTATATTAGTGTTTTACATATCACTTTTGTTTGTTTTTCCTTCAAAAAACAAATTCCGAAACATATTTATCTTATTTATACTTTTCTGTATACTGGGATATATCAATCTTAAGACTCATAATTGGTTGTTACAAGGTAATCATGAAGAATCATTTTTTAGCTATTATGCAATAGGTTATATATCTACTTACACTATCATTTCTTTATTTGCTTATACGCTTTACTCAATAAAAGAATCATATAAAAAGCAAATTCTATTAGAAGACATTAATAATCAGAAGAAACAAGCAGAATTATCGGCGTTAAAATCTCAGATAAATCCTCATTTTTTATTTAATACATTAAATACTATTTACTCTAGTGCTTTAAAAAACGATGAAAAAACAGCTGAATTGATTTTAAAACTATCTGATAATTTTAGATATGTTTTACAAGAAGGTCAAAAAGAGTATGTATCATTAAAAAAAGAAATAAGGCACCTGAAGGATTATATAAGTCTGCAAAAAGAGAGATTATCGGACAAAATAAACGTAGATTTCCAGATAAATGCAGATAATTATCAGCAAGATATTTCACCTTTACTATTAATCTCATTTGTAGAAAATGCATTTAAATATGCTAGTATTTTAAGAGGTTCTATTATTATTATAAAAATATCGTTAGAAAATGGCGAATTCACTTTTATCTGTGAAAATACTTTTAATAAAAAAAAAGAAATAGATGCTGGTTGGAAAGAAAGTGGAATAGGTATCACAAACACAAAAAGACGATTGGAACATTTATATCCAAACAATCATCAATTAGATATTTCTAAAGAAAATAATATTTTTAAAGTAATACTCAATATTAAACTATGATATATTGTATAATTTTAGAGGACGAAAAACCCGCACAACAGGTACTTCAAAACTATATAGACAAAGTACCTTTTGTAGAATGCATAGGTGTGTACGAAAACGGATTAGATATAAGTCCAGAAAAACTGAAACAAGCAGACTTGTTGTTTTTAGACATTCAACTACCCGAACTAAATGGTTTATCTTATCTTAAAACTATAAACGATGCCCCTAAGGTTATAGTTACTACTGCTTACACCAATTATGCCATAGAGGCATTTGAGGAATCTGTAGTAGATTATTTGTTAAAGCCTTTTTCTTTTGAACGGTTTTTTAAAGCTATTAATAAGATCCGAAACAATATAATAAAACATAATTCAGAGATCAATAAAAATATATTCTTGTACTCAGACAAAACTTTGTACAATATAAATATAGATGATATATTGTTTTTGAAAGCCGAAGTAGACTATATAAAGGTTATAACCAAAGATAAGAACCTGTTAATATTAGATAGTTTACGAAATTGGAATGATAAATTACAAGATTTCAGATTTGCACAAATACACCGATCTTATATAGGGTTTGCTGAGAAACTAACAGAATTAACTTATCTAAATTTTAGATTTCGGCATAATTCCAAATATTATATCTCCTTACGTAATATTTTATTCTAAAAATATTATTAAGAGTAAATTCAATCTTCAGAAAGCAT
>JABSPL010000069.1 GCA_013215105.1 Flavobacteriaceae bacterium | reverse complement strand
CTTTTATAAAAAGTTATTCCGATGACAGTACTGTCATTCTTTAAATGCGCTAAAAATTTACAATTATTAATGTGTCCATTCTGATGGTATTTGTCTAAGTCAAACGTTTTTTGAGCTACTTCTTTAGTCATGGGCAGATTAAATTTTTTTTCTTCAAATTTAATCTGGGTAGTATCTACTTGTCCAAAAAGAGTAAGATTGGCCAAAATGCACAGCGTTGTTATATAAATTTTCTTCATGATTTTATGTCCATATTAAACGGTCCAAATATTTTCAAATGTTTCTTAATTTTTGCTAACCACTATTTTATTCTCATTTCATTTCCATTCTCATCATAAATTTCCCAATTCCCAACTCTAATTGAATTCTCATAAGTTCCTTTTTCATGCAATTGCCCATTTGGGTGATATGATAAGTAACTTCCTGTAATCATATTATTTGAGTAATATAAATACTCGCTAACCTGACCATTTTCATGCCATAAAGTTGCTTTTCCTTCTTTTACTCCATTTGATGAGGCAAAAGCCTCAACTGCTTTTTGTCCGTTCGAATGATAATGTAAAACTTTCCCGATTTTTGATCCAGCGTGCCAAATAGTTAATTCTTTAATTTGACCGTTATCGAAATACCATTTACACGTACCTGCCTTTTGACCTCCTATTAATGATCCTTCAAAGCTTAGTTTTCCATTTTCATGGTATTCTTTTTTTAGTGATGAAGACAACGTAAAGTTAAATATACGTCCATTGTGCTTTTCCAATAATTCATGATGATAAACATTCCAAGTGCCGTCAATTCTTTCTAAATAAATCAGAGCATATTCTTTTTCATTATCAGAATCAATTGGCATAACATAATTTACAATATCTACATTTTGATTTACTTCTCTTGTCAATCCAGTTACTGCTATATCTTGAGCCTTTAGAAATTCCAATCCAACTGCATAGAAATTAGTGTTTTTCACACCTAATCCCATACACCTTGAAAAGGAAAAATTTAAAATGACGAGAATTACTACTCCCATTGCTAATCGAATCAATGGTTTATGTTGGTTTTTAGTTTTATTTACAACAATTGTTTTACCCCATCTATCTCCAAGTCTTTTTTTGCTTTTTGTAAATAACAATACAAGTCCTTCAACTGGCCATATAAGTTTAATCAATCCTCTTTTTACAAAACTCCAAACAGATGGTCTCCCAAAGTCCTCATTATTGACAACCTCGATACCAAGTAAATATTTTCCGAGAGTATTCTTGAAGATAAATTCTCCAAAAAAAATGTATGGCATTACTAACAATAGTAGAACATACGTCATCACATTTTGATATATTTCAGAGTCTAATTTGAATACTGTTCCAAGCAATCCGAATAATGAAAATGCAAATAGCATTGTAAATATCATATCAAGAATGAATGCAATAAATCTTTTCCTCTTGGTTTTTAGTAATTTGTTTTCCATCTTTAATTAAATTTATGTTCGGCTGTGTGTAATTAGTGGTAACAAGCGATATGAAAAGTAGCAGATTAAAAATGTGACTACTTTCAACTTTATAACCAAAATAGCAGAAGAGAAGAAACCTATTGATTTTGCTCTTAACTGCTATTTTTTTTATTTTCAGAGATATTTCCAATGTTTACTTTTGTTCCTATAGAATTATACAATATATATATATATTAGTTAACCCTAAAATTTTAATAAAATCAGATGATGTGTTTGGTAATATGATTATATTCTTACTTTTAGGTGTTAAGTCTTCTGTAGAAGGTGTTTAAAAGTCTATAGCAGCTGAAAAGTCCTCTGTCGTTTTACCATTACCTTCTGCTGATCTCCATTTGAAAGTGTGTGAACCACCATCAACAGGGTTGGTAATTATGTTTGAAACAATAATTTCTATTGTTGCCCCTGCAGGTATAGTTGAACCACCTGAAGCTTCATCCGTTGATATTTGGATTCCTGATGTCCATGAACCATGGATTGTACCAAAATTAGTTGAATTTATAGGGATCTCAGTTCCATTAACCTTAACAACAGCATTAGGTGCGAAAGACGGCAATGGGTTAACTTCAACAAAATTTGGATATCCTGAAGGTTTAGTTAAATAAATAATATGGGGAGTTGATGTTCCAACTCCAATTGCAGTTGATGTTACATAAGTAAAAGTATATGTTGCTACAGCTCCTAATGTTGGGTCATCAATGGTTACAGTTTGCGCATTAGTAAAATTTAAATTTAATAAACCAATAATTGCAATAAGGTAAATTTGTTTCATTTGTTAAATAATTTAATTGTTAATATTTTATTTTAATGTTTACTAACGGCTAGCATATATGAAAAGCAGACAATTACGAAGTGCGAAATTTTTAGTTAAGTGCAAATTTTGATATGATCTGAAAGCTTTGAATTCACTATTATTTCGCCTATTTTATATATATATATTGTTGTGTAACGTTTTCTTATTTTACTCGGCTACTTTTGGTAAAAATGATAAATCTACCGAATATTTTTTAGGATTTTCTCGGTCAATTAAAACATTGATTTTATCTGTTTTTATAAAATCAGTAGGGTCAAACCAAATATTATCACTTGTAAAAACATGTAGCTCAGATGTTTTGGGGTTTTGCCATTGTGAAATAACTATAAAAGGATTTTTCCCATTAACAGCCATAGAGGTGTTGATGCTTACATTCTGAAAATCAGTCTTTATTTTTGTTCCATTTAGTTTCAGATATTTTAGCATATTCTTTTTCTTCATATCATATGCAATAATACTCCCTCCAATGATAAAAAATACCAAACCTAATATCCCTAGTATAGTTGCACCTCCCCAAAGTGAAAAAAAGCTTTTTATTCTTGCTTTATTTGGAGATTCTGGAATGTAAATAACCTCTACCTTTTCATTAACACTATAGCTCGGAGGATTACTACTTGTTGATGATAAAAACTCAATCTGTGTTCCATTAGTATCTGTAAACTCAACTAATGGCTTGGACATTATATCGTTATCAGAAGATCCACTAGAATACGATTCTAATAATTCTACTACTATACCTTGAGTTTCAATGGACTTTTCTATAAATTGACTAGTGTTTTTATAGAGAAAAAAGGCTCCTATTAGCATTCCTACTCCTATAATTGCAAAAAAGTATTTTATAATATTTAGTATTTTCATTTTTAATAGTTTGTTTTTTATTTAAAATATTTAATTAGTTTTCTTAAATGACACACAACGGCTAGCATATACGACGTAGCCCCCACTATCCGCAATGTCACTTCCCCTATGGCTTATATGTATGGTTATTGGCTTAGTAATTTCACCTGTTTACATACATTCTGATAAAATACTGCGAGTGTACTTATACGCAGTTTCTCACATACAATTCCATACAGATTATAATACTTATCAAAATAAGCGAAAACAATTGGATTATACAAGCCTTCTTTTACTTTTTTCTATCGCTGAAAAAACAAATCTAAGATTCACGAACTCCCATGAAATAATAAAGAAGTAAGTAAAGAAAAAAATCTAGTCCACTGTAAAATAGTCTCTATTTCTAGCACTTAAAATCGATAAAAACTTAACTCGTCGTTCCTCCTCAAGCAACCTAAGTTTGTAAAGTAGGATATTTTGGTTTACCCAGAGCTTGTCGTGGGGTAGGGTGGTGGGAAAGGAGTACTCCGCTTTCTAGTTAGGAGCGGAGGTGTCCTCTATTGGGTTTTCGTTTTTCTATTCCTATATTGATAAGTAAAGTAAATAAAAGGCAGCAATAAAATGGATAAATACCAATATTTTGTATTTTCATTTCTTTTTAGCACAAAATTAATTATTCCTTTTTCCGTTTTAAATATTACTTGTTTTGAGTTTATAGTAATTGTATTGTAGTTCACTTGGTTGTCATAAATATTGAACATAATGGTATTCGTAATTTCAAATAAATCACTGCCTTTATATATAATCAAATAATTATTTTTATGTGAATGACCATCATTTTTTAACTCTTGATATGTTTGGTATTTAAGCGTCTTTCCATTCTTATCTTTTAATATAAGGTTTGCTTTAAGGTATTGAATAAAAGTTTTTTCGAAATCCTTTTTATCTGTTGAGTTTTCTAATGATGGATTGAAGGAAATTAAAGCGTTACGCATTGTCCAAGGAAATTCTGCTCGAATTTCAATGGAGTTTTCCTTTTGAACGATTTTAAAAAAGGCTTCATTTGTTTCGTGTGCATATATCAATGTACTGAATATGAATATAAAACTGAATGATAATAGATATTTCATTATTTACCTATTTTGAAGTCTTGAGATGGTGTTCCTTTAAAATATCTTGGAATACTTGGAAAATCATCTGTCATTATATAATAGTATGTTCCTGATGGATATTCTAGAGTAACCCCAGTTCTACCATTGGCTTTATCTAAAGTTCCTAAACCGTCTATATATTCATAATCATTGCTATAAACTCCATTATAGGTATCGCAAGGTGCGGTAACTCCATCTCCAGGTCTATCTCCAGTTTTTAACTGATAACTTGATGTCATTTCTATAACAGCAGATGTATTGTCTGTCGCTGTACTATAAGCATATTTATAATAAATAGGGAAGCCATCTGCAGCATAACCAATTAAGGTCATTGCATTTGTTGGGACACCTAAATTATCTAAATACAATGTTGGTTTTCCGTGATAATGATATTTTCCTTGTGGTTGTACGTGAGCCGAATTACAATCTAATCCGATATCTACATTAAGTGCTTCTAAATTCCATTCCCAATTTACATTTGGACTCATCATTCCTTCGTGAGGAAAAGGTTCGGCTGGAATTGGGTCTAATTCAACACCACTAAATAATATTCCAAAAGAATATTGAGGCCCTAAATTTGGGCCACTTCCAGTTGTTGATATAAGTGAAGTTAATGATATTGCAACAGAAGGAGTGGTAGTGATATTATAGGTTTCGTTTTGCTCCGCTATCGCATTAGGATTTAAGGAACCTGAACCACCACCAAATAGACCTACCATATGGTCTGGAATACTATTGGAAGTAATTATCCTTGTTGTTCCCGATATTGTTTCACTATACTGATGTGTAAACGTTAAGGTTTCTGTACAAGGACCTACGGAAGTATCTTTTACAATGTCCGATGTGCAATCGGATGTTTTGGTTGAGGTATCATTTTGACTGCAACTAAATATTGTCAATACTGTTAATGTGATTAAACTGATTTTTTTAAAATTCATTTTATTGCTTTATTTTATGTTATTCTCTATGATATTATTGTCTGATTTCAGCCAATTTTGAAGTCAATTCGTTTTTTATAACTTCATCGGCAGTACTCAAAGGTAATTGATTTGGACTCATCAAATTTGGACTTTCCATTGGGTTTGTACTCAAGTTGTATAACGCTTCAGTACCATCATCAAATTTAATATACTTGTGGGTTTTGTTTCTAATTGTATAATCGGAACCACCAGTGTTTTTACCAATTTCGGAGTATATATATTCTCTCGGATTACTGTTTTCTCCTGACAATAAACTTTTAAAATTTTTACTGTCATTTGTTTCGGTAACATTTATTCCTGCGATACTAGCAATGGTAGCAAATAAATCGGTTGAACTAATCAGTGCATTTTCTTGTGCGTTTACTCTACTTACTCCTTTCCCAGATATATACATTGGCACATTAATACCACCTTTATAGACAGAACCTTTTACTCTCATTTGATGAAACTCTTGAGCAACTTGATTAGGAGAACCATTATCACCAATAAAGATTATGATGGTATTATCTCTTACTTCTTGCGACATTGAATTTAGTAATCGTTCTATCTCTGTATCCATTGCTTCTAACATTGCCATATAATAGGGTAACGGATTTGCATCAATACTTGCTTGGTCGGTAGGTAATATTCCTTGAGAATGTAAACTGTCATCTGGCAGATGAAAAGGTGTATGCGGTGCATTGTATGCCAACCATAAAAACCAAGGCGAAGTTTGATTACTCACCCAATCAATAGATAAATCGGTGAATTTTGTGGTGGTATATTCGGTGGAGTTATTTGTTTGTCCGTTTTCCGTAAAATCCCAATTGCTATAAGATGGAACAGCACCTGAGAGTAACCCTGCATAATAATCGACACCTATACTTGTTGGATGATTAGCATTAGTCGATAAATGCCATTTTCCGATTACCGCATTACTATAGGTAGTGTTATCTGACAAGTATTTTTGTAGTGATGTTTCAGATGTCGATAATACGTCACTGACTTTAGTAACATTAGTCCTAAATCCGTATTTACCAGTTATTATACTTGACCGAGTAGGGGTACAGGTAGGATTTACCCAAAAATTATTAAACTGAATGCCATTGTTTATAAGACTTTGAATAGTTGACATATTCGGTTTTGTAGTACCAATGGAATAACCTGGAGCGGCATCTAAACCCATATCATCTGCAATGATTAGTAAAATATTAGGTTTTGAACTTGTAAGAATTGTCTGTTTTTCATTTTTCGAACAAGAAGGAAAAGTGATAATTATTAATATTAGTAGTACTATTCTGTTCATATTATTAAGACTATTTAATTTTATAAAGGTTTAATTTGTGTGTTGTTTTTAATTGCCACTAGCGGCTAGCATATACGACGTAGGGGGGCTTCGGTGAGCTATATTTCATTACTAAACCGAACGTCATTAGCTAGCTGAATTTCATTTCTAAACTACTTCCCCTATGGCGTGTGCCCTGTTAGTGGCTTATTCATTTTGCCTGTTTGCTTACATTCTGATAAAATACTGCGAGTGTGCTGACGCAATTTTACTCACATATAGCTTCATACAGATTGTAATTTTACCAAAGTAAACGAAAACTATTGGATTATACAAGTTTATAATTCTCTTAAAATCCAAATATTATAATACATTCAGAAATCACAGAAAACATATTGTTTCCATAGTTTTATTCAAAGTACTAAAACTCATATTAACTATAGCTATTATTGTAGTCAGTTTTTATTCCTTAAGGGGTATATACTGTATCATTGATAGGATTTAGCCTTCCGTCATTGGCGAACCTCGCAATGACGTATTGTTGTCTCAAACACACTAGAAATAAAATAATCTTATACGTTTAGGTGTAGAAAAAGGGCAAGCTTTACCTTGGAGTAGAACACAAACCGAGGAGCGAACTAATGATCATCCCTAAAATAATAAAGTAGTAAGCTAAATCGATTTTATGAGATTCACGAACTCCCATAAAATAATAAATAAGTAAGTAAACAAAAAAATCTAGTCCAGTTAAAAAACAGTCTGTATTTCTATCACTTATTAAACTAAAAAGTAAACTCACTCCGTTCAGACAACTACTTTTATTAACGTTTAATAATCACTGAAATACTACGAGTGTTTTTTGAAGGACATTACTTACTAAGTAGATTTGTTTATATATGAGATTTCTTAGTACAGTAGCTTTAAAACTGCCCTTAGTCATAAAACCGTAATCTTACAGTAGTTCTATGGCGTTAAAAAAAATATTTTACTTTTTTTCATTGATAGAAAAAGTAAAACAAAAAAATCTAGTCCAGTTAAAAAACAGTCTGTATTTCTATCACTTATTAAACTAAAAAGTAAACTCACTCCGTTCAGACAACTACTTTTATTAACGTTTAATAATCACTGAAATACTACGAGTATTTTTTGAAGGACATTACTTACTAAGTAGATTTGTTTTAGAAAGAAACTTTCCTTTTAAAGAAGTTTTAGAGATGCCCTTAGTCATAAAACCGTAATCTTACAGTAGTTCTATGGCGTTAATAAAAACTTTTGTTTGAGCGAAGCGAGTTAAGTTTTTTAGTAATAGGGTTACTAGTAAGATAGGTTTTTGACTACGAGGCTAGGGGTTTTTGTTACTTTTTTGCCTATGCAAAAAGTAATAAAGAAAGATTTATGCACTGAAATACTACGAGTATTTTTTGAAGGACATTACTTACTAAGTAGATTTGTTTTAGAAAGAAACTTTCCTTTTAAATTTCAAAATGCAATTGGTGTTACTATTTATTTATATTTTTCGCTTCAGAATCAAAAAAATCTTCAAGTCGTTTAGTTCCGTATTTGGGGGCTATATTATCGAAGGCTATAAGCGTCATAAAAAACTCTATCGGTCCATAGGTTTTTGACGATGTAAATTTTCGCATAATCCAAATAATAAACTTTCTTATCCAGTCAGGAAGGTGGATTATTTTAATTTTCTTATTCCAAGCTTTAAGTGCTAGTTCAGCTAATTCATTTTGACTTAGAATATCGGGACCTCCCACAATTACTTCTTTATCCTCAGAACTAATTTGGTCTACGCATACCTCTGCTAAGTCACTTCCCGATATTGGGTTTAGCTTGAAATTACCATGTCCGAACAAATAAACGGTTCCTTTTTTTGCCATTTCCAAAAAATCTTTCATATCTGAGAAAAATCCATTAGGTCTCATAATAGTATAGTTTAAATCTGATGATTTCAGGACGTCTACAAATTTCTCTTTTGCTTCAAATATTTTGAGGTGTCTAAATTTGTCTCCTCCTATAGCCGAAACATAAAGGAATGAACTCACTTTCGATTTTTCAGCTTCGTTTAGCAGATTGAGATTACCTTGATAGTCAACATCCATATAGGTCAATCCGTCTACTTGTCGGGTTATTCCTATAGATGTAAACACCCAATCAATATTATCACAAATTCCAATCAAAGTTTCGGCTTGAGTTATTTCACCTACAAAGAAATCACTAATCCCGACAAATAATTGTTTTTGACTTTCTTTTCGTATCAAAACTCTTACCTGATGGTTCCTCTTTATAAGCTCCTTAACCAAATATTGTCCTAAATATCCTGTTGCTCCTGCTACTAAAACTCTTTTTGTATTCATAATTAGTTTCTTTTTTACAAATTTAGATAACAGGTCATAGTTTTTACTTGACAATCGTCAAGAACGTCTTTTTTTATGTACTCTCGATTTTATTCGGCTTAAGGTTTCTGGTGAAACACCTAAAAATGATGCTATATATTTTTGTGGAACACGCTGAAATAACTCTCCCTGTGTATTTAACAAATCGGTATATCGTTCTTCTGCCGATTTTGTCACAAAAGAAGCTATCACCTTTTGACAAGTTATCAGTTCATTTTCTGTAGCAATTCTGGCAATAACTTCAAATTTAGGAACTTCTCTTAATAGAGATTCTATTTTAGTTTTTGTAAAGACGTATATTTCAGTTTTCTCAACGGCTTGATAGTTTTCGGTTGCAGGGATATTATAAGTGTAACTTTCGCCAGCACAAATAAACTGTCCCTCTGTATAAAAGAAAGCTGTTTTGTCATTACTATCTACATTGTAAAAAAGTCTAACGCATCCATTGGAGATAAAATAGATTTCACTCGATATTTCCCCTTCAGTAAATATTATATCATTTTTATTATAAGTTCTCCTCTCAACTGCATTTGCGAGTAATAGCAATTCATCCTCGTTCAATGAGATATAAGCTTCGATATTTTCGATTAATTTATCCATTTTTTATGCTTGTGTTCAGTCTTATTGGTATTATAGGTTTTGGATTATACTTTCTTATATATAATCTAAAACACAGCGAGTATTCTTTCGATTAAGATACGGGCTTTTAATATTTCGATACTTAAAGTAACATTAATATAAGTATCAAACATACTTTTATAAAAACTAAATGCTACGCCATCATCTTGGCTATTTCTTTGGTTTGGGGTAGTTGTTCTAGTATTATCTTAACAAAAACCGTTATAGGTATAGAGAGTATAAGCCCTGGTATTCCCCATATAAAGCCCCAAAACATAAGCATTACTAAGACTGTTATAGTGTTAAGAGCAAATGTTTTACCCATAAGTATAGGTTCTAGTATACTTCCGAATATAACTTGTACAGCTACAAGAGATAATATAAACAGTAACAATCCGCTAGAAGGGTCTAGTTGTGCTATTCCGAATACACCTACTATAAACACCGAAACGATAGAGCCTATCATCTGTACGAAGTTAAGACCGAAAGTAAGTAATCCCCAGAATAAAGGGAACTTAACATCAAAATAAAGACAAGCCAAGCTAAACCCTATACCGGTAAACAAACTAAGTAAGAATTTTACTTTTATAAACTTCACTATACTTTTTTCGATTATTATATAAGTTTTGATAGCTGGTATAGCTTTACCAAGTATCATTTTTTCCATTATTTTCTGTACGTTAAGCGAACCTGCAAGTAATAGTATTAGGAAAAACAAAGTCATTAGAGACATAGTTATTGTACCAGTAAAAGCTTTGAATATTTTCCCGAAGTTAGAAGAAACCCCTCTAGAAAGCTTACCCGAAGCTAACAAGCTATCTATACCTTGTCTATCGCTAGGTACTCCTATGAATTCTTGTGAAGATATAACTATATCGTTAATTTTTACAGATAATTCTGCCCAAAAGTCATCACCTACACTCATCACTTCTTTAGCAGATAGTTTCAGAAGAAATATTACTGTAATATTGAATGCAACTATAATGACCAGTACTACCGATACAGACAAGTATTTGGGTATATTTCTTTTTTCGAACCAGCGCATCATAGGCATAAACAGTAGTGATAGAAATATAGCAGCTACCAAAGGAATAAAGATAAATGAAAGTATTTTAGCCATATAAAGTACTAAGGGAACTACCATTATAAGAAGTAGTTTCTTTATGTCTGTTAGGTTTTTGTTTGTAATATTAGATTCATTCATTGTTGTTTGCCTATTTCATTGTTAGTGCTATTACAAAAATACGGTTATCTGCAATAATTTAGATTCACAAAGATACAACAAATATACCTCTGATAAGTGTACTTATCTTACAGATAAAGCCTCTAGTGTTAAATAAATCATAAATAGACTAGTCCATATGTAACATATATAAAGATGAATAGACTCTATATATAGTGACTGATAAAAACAAAACCTACAAACTTAAATATGAAAAGAATAACCATAAACATACTAGTATTTGTAATATTAATATCTAGTTATTCGTTTTCGCAAGAGAATGAAATACAAAAGAAGAAAATTTACAATACAGTACATACTTCATCGGAGGTGATTATTGATGGAGACCTTAGTGATTCTGTATGGGACTTAGTACAATGGCAAGGTGACTTTCTGCAAATGATGCCCACAGCAGGAGAAAAACCAACCAGAGGGACTAACTTTAAAGTACTCTACGATGATGATAATATATATATTGCTATACGCTGTTTTGACGATAACCCCGATGAAATAGTTAAACGATTGTCAAGAAGAGATGGTAGCCCTGGCGATTGGATAAAAATAGATATAGATAGTTATAGAGATTTTAGAACAGCTTACTCTTTTGGGGTTAATTCCGCAGGAGTACAGCACGATAATTTTATGTCTAAAGGAGGTAACTCGTCTGATAGAAACTGGAATGCTATATGGAAAGCAAAAACAAAAATACATGATAAAGGCTGGGATATAGAGGTGCAGATACCTTTTAGCCAATTGCGTTTTAACGATAAGCCCGAACAAGTATGGGGTTTGCAAATAGCCAGAAAAGACTTTAGAATAAACGAGATAAACACTTGGAGTTATGTAGCTGCCGACCAGCCTAGCATGCTAGTAGCCATGGGAGAATTAAGAGGAATAAAAAATATAAAACCCAAGAGGCAGGTCGAAATACAGCCTTATGTGCTAGCCAAACTAGATAGTTACAAAAAAGAGATAGGTAATCCGTTTATGGATGGTAAAGATACTGGGCTGAGCGTGGGAATTGATGGTAAGATAGGTATAACTAACAATCTTACTTTGGACTTTACTATCAATCCTGATTTTGGGCAGGTCGAAGCTGATCCGTCTGTAGTTAATTTAGGAGGTTTTCAGGTTTTTTTAGAAGAAAGACGTCCGTTTTTTATAGAAAACAGAAATATATTCGATTATCAGATTACTCAAGCAGAAGCAGGAGGTCGTTTCAATAGAGATAATCTTTTTTATTCGAGACGTATAGGTGGTCGTCCCAAAGGTTACCCCGATGTTGACGATGATGCTTATGTAGATATTCCTAATAACACCTCTATACTAGGAGCTACTAAGTTTAGCGGAAAAACAGAATCGGGCTGGTCTATAGGGATATTGGAAACTGTTACTGCAGAAGAGATTGCTAAGATAAGCCTAAACGGAGAACAAAGAAATGAGGTAGTAGAGCCTTTGACTAATTATTTTGTAGGGCGTACCCAAAAAGAATTCAACAATGGAGATAGTTTTATAGGAGGAATATTCACGGCTGTTAATAGAGATATAGGTAGTAGTTATTTGGCAGATACTATGGTCGGGAGTGCGTATACAGGAGGTTTAGATTTTAGGCATTCTTGGGATAACAGGTCGTGGTATGTGGCAGGTAATGCTGTTTTTAGTAGTATAGAAGGTAGTAAAGAGGCTATTTATGAGAGTCAAACTGCTTTTCATAGAAATTTTCAGAGGACTGATGCTGATTATTTGGAAGTCGATGAAAACAAAACCAAACTAACGGGTAATGGAGGTAATATAAAAATAGGGAAGTCTGGTTCGGGTCATTTCAGACTAGAAACTGGGCTTACTTGGCGTTCTCCCGAGCTAGAGCTTAACGATATAGGGTTTATGAATTCGGCAGACGAGGTAGATCATTATCTTTGGTCAAGCTACCAGACTCTAAAGCCATTTTCGGTGTTTAGGTCTTTTAGAATTAACTATAATCATTTCTTTAATTGGGACTATAGCGGTAATTTGAACAATATTACTTTCAGCCCTAATATGCACTTTAATACCAAAAGCTATTGGAATTTCGGTACAGGAATGAACTTCGATATCAAGAATATTTCGAACAAAGTACTCAGAGGAGGTCCTAGTTTGATACAAGCTAATAGGCAAAATAACTGGCTTTATATAAGTAGTAACTCTACTAAGAATTTTACTGTAGGAATGAATATGTTCAACGCTTGGGACACCGAGGGATCTTCTGAGGCTCATAGGTTGAGACTGTCGTTTAACTATAGAGTGGGAAGTGCTTTGGAATTATCTTTTACTCCCAATTACTATATAGGTAGAAATAATTTGCAGTATATAGATACTGTAGAATATAACGATAATAACTTATATATAAACGGAAGAATAAAGAGAAAGCAATTTGGTTTAGATATTAGAATTAATTACACTATCAATCCTAATCTTACGGTTCAGTACTTCGGGAGGCCTTTTTATGTCAAAGGGGAATATGATAGGTTTAAATACATAACAAACTCTATGGCTGATGAGTTTCAGGACCGATTTTATACTTATACCGACAAGCAGATTAGTTACGATGAGCAAGGTGATACATATATGATAGATAAGGATAATGATGGACAGGATGATTTTGAGCTAAGTAACCCTAACTATAGCAGTGTCGATTTTATGTCTAATTTGGTTATAAGATATGAATATAAACCAGGGTCAGAATTGTATTTGGTATGGTCGCAAGGAATGTCGGTCGATGCTGATTATAACAAAAACACTTACAATAATATTTCAGATTCTCTGTTTGGCAATATTAAAAAGAGTAATACTTTTTTGGTCAAATGGACTTATAGGTTTATAAGGTAGATTATATACTATTTAAAAGAGGAGGTTATATTTTTATATATAGTGTTGTTAGGAGTTGTTTTTGGACTTAGGTAATAATATATTAAAAGGATTGTTTGTGAGTAGATAAAACTTTCTAAAAATAATTTGTTTTTAGAAAGTTTATATCCAATTACTTTCTCTAACAGGGCTATATTAGGCGTGTTTTTTAAAACTATATATGTTTATATAGTTTTTATCTCAATAAAACAAGAAACTACATTGATAACTATATTTTATTTAGTAATTTTGCAGTACAATTTTTCAACAATATGCTAGACAAATTACAAGTTGTAAAACAACGATACGACGAAGTATCTGACTTAATAATACAGCCAGATATATTTTCGGACCAAAAAAGATACGTTAAACTCAATAAGGAATACAAAGACCTTGGAGTTGTAATGAAAAAAATAGAACAATACGAAATTGCTTTAAGCTCTATAGCTGAGGCTAAGGAAATAATTTCCGAAGAGGACGATAAGGAAATGATAGAAATGGCTAAGATGGAATTAAGCGAAGCTAATGCTAAAATTCCTAAGCTAGAAGAAGAAATAAAATTCTTATTAATACCCAAAGAAGAATCTGATTCTAAAAATGTGGTAATGGAAATAAGAGCTGGTGCTGGTGGTGACGAAGCTAGTATTTTTGCTGGTGACCTTTATCGTATGTATACCAAATACTGCTCTGACAGAGGGTGGAAAACCGAAGTGGTTGATATTAGTGACGGTACATCGGGTGGTTTTAAAGAAATTATTTTCAATATAACAGGTGTCGATGTGTATGGAGACCTGAAATTTGAATCAGGAGTTCACCGTGTACAAAGAGTTCCACAAACCGAAACTCAAGGTAGAGTACATACTTCTGCAGCTACCGTTATGGTGCTTCCAGAAGCTGAAGAGTTCGATATAGACCTTAAGACAAGCGATATTCGTGTAGATTATTATTGTGCTTCAGGGCCAGGTGGTCAGTCGGTAAACACTACTTACTCGGCAGTTCGTCTTACTCACACACCTACAGGGTTAGTTGCTCAGTGTCAGGATCAAAAATCTCAGCATAAGAACAAAGACAAGGCTATGAAAGTTCTTAGATCGAGAATTTACGAAATGGAACTAGCTAAGAAGCTAGAGGCAGACTCTGCTCTACGTAAGACTATGGTGTCGAGTGGAGACCGTTCGGCTAAAATACGTACTTATAACTATTCTCAAGGTAGAGTTACCGAGCATAGAATAGGACTTACTCTTTACGATCTAAGTTCTATAATAAATGGTGATATTCACAAAATATTAGAAGAGTTAAAACTAGCTGAAAATACAGAAAAGTTAAAAATGCTAGGAGAGGATACTTTTTAAGTAGAATCGTTTAGTTAAATATTATAAACCAAGAAAAATTTACTATCCTTGTTCTGAAGGAGGTTTACTTTTCTTGGTTTTTTTTATAGAACAACTTGTATTAGTTAATATTACTTATTGTTTTTTGGTATTAAACAATAAAAGAGGCTTAGAGTAGCTTTGTAAAGTTACTTAAAAGCTAGTTGTGTGTCGTTATTAGTATTGTGCCCTTCAGACTCTTGGCTGTTTTGTGGTAGGTTTGTTCCTAAGTTTGTGGTGTCATTTATAATCTTTAAGCAACCTTTTATATTATACTTATATCTTATTACTGTAATTGCCTTATTAGCATCTGTTAATAGGTTTCCGTTTATGTCTTTTGTTTGCTAATCACAATATGGGTTTTATTCATATTAACCTCTTTCTTAATTACTTTTTTCCATTGATAAAAAAACTAAGAAAAAAATCTAGTCCAGTTAAAAAATAGTCGATACTACTATCGCCCAAATATCTAAAAAACTTAACTCGTCGTGCCTCCTCAAGAAAAAGTTTTTATTAACGCTATTTGACCAATGTAGTATTACGAGTATTTTTTGAAGGACATTACTTACTAAGGCGTTTGGTTTGTGAAGACGGATGTAAAGATTCGTTTTAAAACTACGGCAAGTTATTACGAGGCTAGGGGTTTTTGGTGCTTTTTTGCCTATGCGAAAAGTAATAAAGAAAGGTATTCCGGCTTGCGGGAGAGGTATTCCGGCTTGCGGGAGAGGTGTTCCGGCTTGCGGGAGAGGTGTTCCGG
>JABSPL010000068.1 GCA_013215105.1 Flavobacteriaceae bacterium | reverse complement strand
TTTTTATAAAAATACATTATAAATACTTATTATTATGTAATTGTTATATGTTTTTGTATTTAAAACATATATAATAATATCTATTCCTACAAAAATTCATTATTTTAATGTTGAGTATTAGTTGAAAACAATAAAACAATATTAAAATACAAATTTAAAGGAATGGATAGTTATATGTCTTGTTTACTTGTGTTTAAAAAATAATATATATATAAAGAACAGTTGTTTAAAAGTTTAAGTTATGAAAAACACACTACTATTACTCATTTTATTGAGTTTTACTTTAACCTTTTCTCAGATAGGTATAGGTACAGATAATCCAGAATCAAATTCTATGTTAGATATGTAGAAATACATGATAAAGGATAAGGGCAATGAAGGTGTATTAACTCTACAATGGTTATATTCTGATTATTCTACTACAGCTAGTAATGGTATTAACCTCCATGGGTCGGTATTTAGTTTAGGAGGAGATTTAGAAAAGGATATAATTATAGATATCAATCCTGATGATGGTGATATACATATATAGTGAATTGGTTTGTATAGGGTATATAAAAAATAAAAATATCTTTCCTTTTGTATTTAAGGTGTCTAAAACGAATCATAGGCTATATAAAATACAATATCAAAAATGACAAAGCAACAATATAATTGTTTCCCTTTAATTTTAAGCCGTAATTCACAATCAAAACAGTTACAAGAGTAATATAAATATTGTGATTACTCTTTCTTTTATTATTTTGTATTTTTTTATCTTACTTGTTTTCTATCATATTTTTTTTCTACCTACCCAATAACCCATCTTTGAAATGCTCCCAATCAGAGAAAATAGTAAATAATATAATCAAACCTATAATCATAAGAATTACCCTAATTATGTTTCTTTTTATCATTTTTCTTAGTATTAAATCAATTCACATACAATATACAAAAAAACGGTACTATATCAAATATACATATCTCATTGTTTTTAAAATTTTAAATCAAACACTTTAAACTTAAAAAACCATACTGCTATAATACTAACAATAAATATATTCCCAATTTTATAATATAACTCAAGTTTGGCACCTTTTATTTATAGTTATTTACCTATGTTTTAAACAAAAAAACAGCATAAAACCTTAGGTAAACCCTTGGTTTAGTTGTTGTTTATTAGTCTGACCAACAAAACACAAAACATGCTGAATGACAAAGATATATTAAAAACTCAAAAAATCAAATTCAACTCAAAATGGTTGTCATCTGATTATATATTGATAGTCATTTAAAAATACTGAATTTTAAAAAAATATATAAACCATTTGATAAAGCTAAATCAACAGTAATTCCCTTTTCTGTTTTGGTTCCTATTATTAGCTTTACCAATAATAGGAACCAAAACAGTCAACCAGCTAGTGATGAGTGAAAAAGGAAAAGAATTTTGTCCGATTAATAGGGGACTATATCACCTATACTTACTTGATAAACACCTATTGTACTAATCAATAAGATGATTCTTAATAATAGTATTTTTTTTAGCATAAAAAACCCCTTGACTGAATATGTTAACAGACAAGGGAGTAATAACTTATTTATGAAATTTTAATCGATTAATATGAATTCAACTCTTCTACTAATCTTATAAGCTGCCTCTAAACAGTCATGATTACCTTTTTTACACTCTAATTCTTCTGTTCTGTCTATACCAAGACCTTTATATATTATATTCTCCTTATTTACTCCTTTACTTATAAGGTATTTAACAACCGATAAAGCTCTTTGTTTCGATAATTTGTCATTGTATTTATCAGTACCACGACTATCGGTATAGGCTAGTATTTCTATTTTTTTGTTTATTATTATTATAGGAATTATACTGTCTATATCTGATATATGATTTTCTTTTATCTTAAAACTATCAAAATCAAAATATATTATATATATATCTTCATCCAAAACATATTCTTCTGGTTCTTCTACTTTATCTAAAAGGATATAAATATCATTATTCCTTATTTCTCCTAAGGAAACTAAGCTATCATTGGTTATAAATCCCTCTTTTTCGGCCTTGATAAAATATTTTTTATACTTTCTATAAAACACAACTTTACTATCATCTTTTGTGTTATTTATCTCTATTTCCTCACCATAAGTATTAGAAACACTAACAATAGCATTGTTTATAATCTCATTAGTTTCTCGGTTTTTAACATAAACCTGTATAGTTGCTTTTAAAAATTCTTTCATAGATTCTCTTTCTATAAAACTATATATATTGTCATCATCATTTTTGTTGTTACTATAAAAACCTAAACCTTTAGAATTTATAGAAAATGAAAAATCATCATTAGAACCATTGATAGGCCCTCCAATATTGAATATTTGTAAGTCTCTATCGTTAAGATCTACATAATAAACATCGAAGCCCCCAATACCATAAAGACCATCAGAACAAAAATAAAGCTCATCTTCCTCTGTAATATAAGGAAAAGACTCCCTGCCACGAGTATTTACTCTATCTCCCATATTTTTTGGTTCTCCAAATACTCCATCAATTAAAGAAACCGAAAAAATATCGGACAAACCTACAGTACCTGGTATATCTGAAGCAAAATACATGGTTTTTTCGTCTTTACTAAGTACAGGATGTGCCGTAGAATACCCTTCTTTATTTATAGATATTTCTCCAGAATCTAACCATTTACCTTTTGTTTTTGTGGCTTTATATATTTTAAGACGCCCACCTTTTTTGTTTGATTTTGTTTTAAGATCGTTACTTGACCTAGTAAAATAAACCGTTTTACCATCTTTAGTAATAATAGGGCTAGATTCATGAGAATTTGTATTTAGTTCTCCCTTTATAAGTTTAGGTTTGCTAAAAGTATTATTTTTAGGATCATACTTAGATTTGAATATATTAAAAAATGGTTGATCACTCCACGAATCTACTTTATTATTCATTTTGGCTATTCGTCTGTTAGAAGTAAAGTAAAAATCATCTTTACCCGAAAACACTCCATATTCGGAATATTTTGAGTTTATAGGTAAATATTCTTTAGTATATCTACCATCTTCTAGCAGTATAGTCTCTTTGTAATAGTCAATGAAACCATCTTTGCCTTCATTAGGCTTATTTACCAATTTCATATATGATTTATATATTTTATTGGCTTCTTCATATTTTCCTTCAGATTTTAATGTCTGTGAATATTTTAGTAAATACCCACTTTCTATTTCATTATTTGGAAAATTATATAACTTGTCATACCACTTAAGTGCTTCTTTATACTTACCTAAAGAATAATATGAATCTCCTAACTTACCTAAAACCTCGGCTGTAATATGCCCCGATTTATATATTTTGAGATAAATCTCAGCAGCATCGTTATAAGCATATAAATCATATTTTTCATCTGCTTTTTTTAATCTATATTTCTGTGCTACAGCCTTGTTGAGCGACGATAATACAAGTAAAATGAGTATAATGTTTTTCATAATAATTAATTTTAAAAGAATCTAGGAGACACCCTTCCTTTCACTCTGTTAGTTATATCATATCTTATAAATGCTTCATGAGAACCAGAGCCCTGTAGTGATGTTCCGTTGATATCGTAAGCATAACCCAAAGTCAGATTACCAGCAATGAGTACACTCATAAGGAAACTTACAGAATCTCCAAGTCGATAAGAAATACCTGCTATATAATTGTCAAATATCATAGTGTTTGCCGACAAATCTACAGAAACAGGAGCCCCTTTTACGTACTTCATAAGAGCTGCAGGTTTAAACTTAAAATTTTCATTAATATCAAAAACATAACCTCCTATAAAATATAAGTGAGTTTTAGTTGTTTCTACAGAAGAATTTTCACTAGAATAAGAATTTGATTTCAAAAGATTAGGAGTTGACAAACCCAAATACCATTTTTTACTATAAAGATAAGCTCCTACACCTGCTTTGGGAGAAGTCTTTTTGACATCTGTTAGTAAAGTAACATCGCTAGGGTCATAAATATCCAAATCACCATAATCCACATCAATAATCCCTACACCTATTTTAGTCCCTAAAGAAAGCAATAAGCCACTATCATTTAAGGTTAGTTTATAAGCAAAATCCACTAAAAAAGTACTTTGTCTGGATGGGCCTATCACGTCGTTAGTTCCTGAAATTCCGAAGCCTATTTTGTCTCCAAAGGGAGTACTAACAGAAAATGTCTGAGTAGTAGGTGCACTCTCCAAACCTGACCACTGTGTCCTATGTACCGCATTAATACTAGTCCTGTCTATGCTACCGGCATAAGCAGGGTTTACGATTATAGTATTGTACATATACTGTGTATACTGAGAGTCTTGTTGAGAATACAAATTACAACTAGCAACAAATATCACTATTATTATTACATTTTTCATATCAATTGTTTATATATAAATAATCCGATTTGGTTACCGTTTTAGGTCCTTCTTCGCTTTCGTACTTATAAATAAGTGTATAAAAATATGTGCCTTTTGGTAAAATCCCTCCTCCAGATGATCCATCTACACCTTCAGATATTCCCTTAAAATTATTATTATTCTCATCGTAAACTGTAGTTTTATAAACCTCCACTCCCCATCTATTAGTTACTGTAAGTGTGTTTTCGGGGTATTTATCTATTCCTTTTACCCTCAGAAAATCGTTTACTCCATCGTCGTTAGGGCTTACATAATTGTAAATAACCAAATTTCCAGGCAGGATATTCCTTTCGTCTATAGTAGCTAAAGTAAAAACGCCATAACCACTAATTTTGGTAGTTACACTATCATTTACCATATCCATAATGCCCCCTTCGTCTACCCAAAACCCTTGTCCATTTTCTTTTATATTCCAACGAACTATATGTATAATACCATTCTCGGAGGCTTCAATTATTTTGTCAGAACTAGTATCACTATTCCAGCCTAAAGTAAGTTCCAAATCAGAATCACCTTCTTGCCTCTCTAAAGTCCAATATTCAGTGTTGTTTATAAATTCTATAACATTAGACATAGATGAATGGGGGTAATTATCATTACTGTTCTCTTTATAATACTGGGAAAGATAAACCCCTGTAGAGCCTTCTGGAATAGATATTTTAGAAGAGCGATAATACCCGTTTGCTCCTATAGGAAATTCAAATTCTGTTTGAGTACTTATGTTTTTTATAACCTCTCCATTTGTATAGCTACTATCATCGGCAGAACTATGCATTGAATTATCTAAAAACAATATAGAACCTCCAAAATTATGGTTTTGTAATACTCCCTTATCAAATTCTATATTATTAGCTACACTTATATTTCCTATAAGCTCAAAAGCAGGTTCTGAAATATTATTGTTTAGAATAATATCATAAAACTCACTAGTGCTTTCTCCATATATTTGTTGGCTATTATCACCCTCAAATCTTACTGTAGCACTCTGAGAAGTATATGAAAAAGTACCGTCGTTTTTGAAGTCTTTGTATATATGAATTTCTCCATTATTTATTATATAACCAGTATCCTTGTTGTCTAAATCATCCAAAACACCAATAATGGTATTAGGATCTATATACATATCGCCTATATTAGTCATCTGTGAGACTGCTAGTTTACTTATAAGAAGTGTGGCTATCAAAAATGTTGTTTTCATAATTTTATTTTTTAAGTTATATTCCTAAAGCAGCTTCTATTTTAGCTAATCTCTCTCTTAGTTTTTTTATTTCTTTTTCTTGCTCTATGGTGTGTAAGAAGAGTTCTTCTATTTTTTCTAAGTTGATCTCTGTAGAACGGTTAAGAACTATGCCTCCTGCTTCTTTTACCTGCTTTGCCGAAGGAACTCCCGGTAAATGATTGTTTTCTCTAGTGAATTTTTCTATTTCTGCTAAGCTTGGCATTTTGTAAGATGGTTTTAGGCTT
>JABSPL010000067.1 GCA_013215105.1 Flavobacteriaceae bacterium | reverse complement strand
TTTTCTAATTCTTCTAAACATTTATCCATATTACAGTATATGTCCTCTATACATAAAGAAAAACTAAGAGCCGAATTCTGAGTCAGATTAACTTTTATTTTGTAATTCCCCAATACACTATATATATATGACTAATATGTTTTTCTATTATAAAAGAAAAATCTTTGGCACAAACAGAAAGTAAAGTCTGTCCTTTTTTTAGATTTACTATCTTAATGAAAAACCAGAGTGTTATAGGTTAATTACCTGAGGATTAGTTTTATAGATGTAATTGTAGTATCTTTGCATCACATCTTTTCTAAATTTGGATAATCATGAAATATATAACTACTACAATTATTATCATAAATCTATTATACGGACAATATATATTCAGTCAATGTTTAAAAGCTGCACCTATATGCTCTTCTGAAGCTTTTGTGTTTGAAAACACTTACAAGAATGGACCTCATGGAGATGCTACGGCTGAAGTTTTAACAAACAATAATGCTCCTAATGGAGGCTACGGTGAATTAGAAACAACTCCTTACCCTACTTGGCTATATTTCAAAATAGGGAAAGAAGGAGATCTAGAATTAGAAATAAGACAAACTACTGGAATTGTTTCAGGTACTGTATTAGATGTAGATTTTGTATGCTGGGGACCGTATAATAGTCTTGAGGGTATTTGTTTAGATGGTCTATATCCTAAAGACATAAAACATTCTAGTTATAGTATGTCAGGTGTAGAATTTTGCAATTTGACAAATACTAAGGTAGGTGAGATATACCTATTGCTTGTCACTAATTACAAAGAAGAAAAAGGCTTTATATCTATAGAAGAAACTTCTAATAGTGATGCTGCAACCGATTGTGATGTTTTTTTTACGTTGGGAGATAACAAGAAAATATGTGATAATGATAGTGTAGAGCTTTCTTTTCCTAATAAGGACTTTCTTATAGAAACACTTATTTCAGTAAACAAACCAGGAGGGGGTACTGAAATTGTTGCTTTTAGTGAGATTACCTGGTTAAGAAGCGAAATAGGAGAGAGTAGTTATTCTATAATACCTGGAGCTAAAGGGATATCATATACTGCTATTGAAGGGGGAGATTATAAGGCTAAATTTGAAAATAATTCTTCAGGAAAAACTGAAAGTCAATATGTAGGAGTAAGACTATATGATTTGGAAATATCACAAAAAGAGTTTTTTTTATGTGGTAGTAAAAATGTTGAAACCGAATATGACCTATCAGAATATAAAAATAAATTAAAAGACAATAGATATGAAATAGAGATAGAATTATATATGTCTGAGTCAGATGCTAATAGTGAAAATAACAAAATAGAAAGCATAAAATTAAGTAATGACAGTGAAATATGGGTAGGTATTGAAAATAAGTCAGGAGGATGTTATAGGGTAGAAAAGATAAAGCTAACAGTTCTAGGTCCTCCTATATCTAATTTACCAGAAAATATTTTCACCTGTGATATCAACAGAGATGGCTCTGAAACATTGTCTTTAGACTCATTACAATCATACTACGAAAATTTTTCAGAAGATGATATGGAAGTAAGCTACTACACGACTGAAGATGAAGCTATTAATGGGGGGACTAGTATTCCTAGAGAATATAAATCTGGAGGGAAAAAGAAAATTTGGGTAAGACTATCTAATAGTAGGTCAAAGTGTTATGATATAACTAGCTTTTATTTTGTAGTTTCTGGAAGTCCTTTAACTTTAGAATTGATAGATTTCAGTAGCTGTAGAGATGACAATGGAATAGCTTTTTTTGATTTCACTAGAAATTCTAATCTTATAAAAATATCTGAACCAAATACTAATATTACATATC
>JABSPL010000066.1 GCA_013215105.1 Flavobacteriaceae bacterium | reverse complement strand
TGATATAATTGTATAAATCATTTCTTCAATTTTATCTTTTGAAAATTCGATGCTCAGTTTCTTATTTATTCTTCCGTAAACAAGATCAGTGTAACAAATTTCGTCTAAAATGTCATTTTTATAATTACTCATAATTATGTTCTTATTTGTTAGTTCTTAAAGGTAAAATGAACTGTTTATTTGTTAAGGTTGAGTTAGTGTTGGTCAAAACTATTGGGTTATATAAGTTTATAAGCTTATTTAAATTCATAGTTTCATACTTACATTCATAAACAACAGAAAATATGTTGTTTCCATAAGGATTCTCATAACCCTAACGTACTGGCACAAGAATTCTTGTTTTTAATCTATTTTTACTAATTTTAAATCTATATTTTCATCAATCATAAAAGTATTAAAAGCTTCAAAATTATCAAATTCAATAGTGTTTTTTATTACGGTTTCAGAATTAGGTAAGTTGTCATATTTATTCTTAATTATCCAATATTTAAAATCTATTTTCCTTCTTTTATTTCCTGACTTTACAATAATCCATTCATAATTATGTGATATTTCTAGTATAGTCATAGGTATTATCTCTACTACAGATTCAGCACAACTTTCGGTTTGATAGAATATTCTTCTGTCCACATTGTCATATTCAGATAAATAAATATTATTCCCGAGGTAATTTTCCTTAACACTGAAACAGCATGAATTAAATATAAATAATAAAATAAAATTGACATATATTAATTTTGGTTTCATAGTAACTTAAATTGTATATACCACTAGTAAAGCTCATTCTTTTTTTTGTTGCCTATAACGGCTAGAATATGAGACGTAGCCCCCTTTTCATAAAGTTGCTTGGGGTCTATGGATTATATGCCTTGTGTGTGGCTGTTATTGTATGCTCTATTTATAAAATATTATCAATTTCATCACGTAATACATAATGGAAGCGCTGTAATATCAATAATATGCAAATAAAATATCTTATTAGTAAAAAAACAGCTATACTTGTAAGACAAAGTTCTATTTGGCTACATTTTAAATTTAATAAAAAATTTAATAAAACTAACAACATAATTAGAATTCCTAAGACAATAATATATTGAGTTATATTTGAAATTTGACGCATATTTCCTTAAAAGCTCTAAAGTTTGCTTTATCAATATTTTCATTCTCTCTTTCTATACGTATTTTAGTACTAATACTTAGAAGAAGGGAGAAAAAAAGACCTGTAAAAATAGCAATTCCTGTTGTAATATAACTAGATAAATCAGAAAGCTTAACATCTAGTAAGTACGAAATTAAAGAAGCTATAAAAGGAACTATGGTAAATAGAAGTAAAAATGTAAACTTTTTAGCTTTTCCTTTAATCAAATCACCACCTGAGTCAGATTTAATACTTTCTAATGCGTCTTTCTTTATTTCTAGAAGAATTCTAAAGTCTATCATTACATTCTGATTTCTTCTCTTATTTGAGTTATCTCATCAGTAACATATTCTTTCATCTTTATAAAGATAGGATAACCATCACCATCAATACAGTTTAAAGGTAATAGTATATTTGGAATTATATTTATGGTGTCTTCTGTTTCATCTAGTTTTGTTGTCTTTTCTTCTTCTTTCTTACCATCTACTTTAGTTTCATAAGTAGCGGTCATTTCATACTGTTTTTCACCTAGAGTAAATCCATGGTTTTTCATTGCGTCAGAAACAACTTTCTTACTTATTTTTCTATCAGATGAATTCACGGTTATATTTCGAAGTTTAATCGTTACAGATTTAGCATCTCCAGAACCTGTATCGTGATTACTGCTCTTACTTATTATGGTTATATCTCTAAGAGAGGATATTTCGAGGAATTTTTCTAATCTATGTTTAGTAGTTATTGGCTTTAAGGAAGCTCTTGCTCCTGCTATTTTATATCCGTATTTTTCAAGAGTAATATTAATTAAATCATCAAAAAGAGGTTTCAAGTTAGATCCTGCATACCTTTGAATAAACATATAGCCTGTTTTCCCTCCTGCTGGCATCCAAAATCTGGCAAAGAACTTTAATCCTACGACCTTATCTTTTGTTATGATTTGCTTATTTCCATTAGAATCTAATAGGAATTGTTGTATACCTGTTAATCCTCCATCAATAATAATATCAAAATATCTATTATCTCCTGAAATAGTTTTGTCTTCTAATAAAGCTCCGTGTGTTTGTTTTGTATTTTTAAATGTTTTCTGATCAATTAGATTAATTATATCTTGAGCAAACCCTTCTACAAATTTATTTGTCTTATCATGATAAGCATCTGCTAGAAAATCATTAATGGTAACTGCATTTATATTTTTAGCTCTTTTTTTTTAATTTGAAAAGAAAACATTCCAAGATATAGTTTGTGATTACTATCTGCCATATTTAATATTTTAATTTGTTAGTATAATTAAAAACTATATTCATTTATATATTTGTTACATTGCCACTAACGCCCAAATATAACTAATTAATGTTATCTGCCTAAGTTAATATTAATGTTATTTACCACTTTAACTTATAAAGTATTACAAGTACTGAGATATAAGTAGTTAAATTACGGATAACAATAATAAACTGATATGTGATTTTAAGAACGCTTGTGTTATAAATTATTGAGACATATTACAACCAATTAAACAGTTCAATAAAACGACTGTTAAAATAAACTGTTTATTTGTTAATGTTTAGTTAGTGTTGGTAAAAACTATTGTGAGAGGTGCACTCCGCTTTCTAGTTAGGAGCGGAGCCATCTACTCGATTGGTGGCAGTTTATTATTTTGTCGGTATAGTGTAAAAGTCATAAGTAGCTTTTGCAATATCTGCTATAATTTTCTCATTTGTTTTAAAATTCTCTTGAGAATCTGTTACAAAAACACTGATGATGAAGTACTTCCCTTCTGGCAAAAAGACAATTCCAATATTGTTTACTGCAGCGGTAATCCCAGTTTCTTTATTTGTACCAGACCAACCTGTCTTGTGAGCAACAATTGTTTCCTTAGGTAGTTGTCCTCTTATTCTGCCTTTTCCTGTTGTTGTTTCTTTATTAGTTTTCCAAAAAAAGTCATAACTGCTTTTTAAAAGTAAGTTGTTTTTATTCTCAAAAAATATTTTAAGTGTTTCACTTGCGGCATTCGGGGTTGTCCAATTTTGGAACATATTTTCCCACTTTGCTTGCATTTCTTCTTCATTGAAAGCAATATGTATATCTTCTATACCACTCTTTTTTATGTATTCTTCAACCGTTTTAGGTGTTCCGACAAGTCGTATTAAAACATCACAGGCTGTATTGTCGCTATGAGAAACTGTGTATTGAATTAATTTTTCAATTGTAAAGCTACCTCCATTAGGGTTTTCATCTCTAAGTGGACTCCAAAAGTCCTTTGGCAAAAGTTCATCTTTATCTATTTCTACTATCTGGTCCAATGACAATATCCCCTTATCAACCTCTGACAATACGGCTAATGCAATATGGAACTTAAACACACTTTGCATTGGAAATCGTTTATCTCCGTGTATCGAAAGAGTATCTTTTCCATTATTTCCGATTATTGAAACTCCAACTACTGCATTTTTGTCAGATACGATTTGCTCAATTTTTTTTCGTAGCAAATCAGTTTTGTTGTTTGGTGTTGTGCAACTTATTAAAAGTAATAATAGTAAAGCTGTCAATTGAAATAGTTTATTCATTCTTTATTTTCTTTTAGTCTCTTTACGTCAACAGCATAATTGCCACTAACGCCCAAATATAACCAATTAATGTTATCTGCCTAAGTGAATATTAATGTTATTGACTACTTTAACTTATAGAACATTACAAGTACTGATGTATAAGTAGTTAAATTACGGATAACAATAATAAACTGATATGTGATTTTAAGAATACTTACAATAGAATAAAGAAACATAATTTAAAGCGTAGAACAGTTCAATAAAACAATCATTAAAATGAACTGTTTATTTATTAATGTTTAGTTAGTGTTGGTAAAAACTATTGTAAGAGGTGCACTCTGTTCCTAATTAGGAGCGGAGCCATCTACTCGATTGGCTGTTCGTGTTTTATTCTTCCTTTCGCATTTCTAATGTAAAGAATGTTTCAGAAAGTAGAAAGATTACTTTGTCTCCATCTTTTTTTGCAGTCATTTCCATTAATTTCGACTTTTCAGTTTCTTTGTCTTTCCACTCTTGAATAATAAAAGATTTTGTTAAGTCATTATATTTCCAATGACCATTTTTTATTCTCATTTCTTCAAATTTAAAATCGAATGAAAAATTTTTGTCATCCTTGAATATAAATTTTGATTCTAAAAATGCAGTTTTTAACATTTCCATTTGTTGCTTCTGTTCAGGAGGTAATTCCATTAGATTATTAACTTTTTCTACAGACCATATTCCAGTAATATTGGTTTCATTTAATGTCTGGGCATTAGTTTTAAGTCCAAAAATGACTCATACAATAAAGAGCCCTAATGTTTTTTTCATATGTTCAGTGTTTTATTTCGTTATGACGGTCAACGTTTAGTGTATGATTTCGTAAGGGATTACGGGATGCAAACTTATCAAGTTACACCCAATAATGATGCGGGCGAAAACGCTCGAAAACCACTGAAACCCTTATGGATTATACATATTGTTGACAGTAGTTTTTACTTATAGTATTTGTCAATTCCACCAAATCCTTTTATTAGCTTGTTTTCTTGGGTTTTTGCTATAAAATTATCTAATCGCTTAATGAATTCTTCCGGTCTTTTTCTTCCACTTTCTATATATGCAATTCTAATTCTTTGATAAGCTGGTGGAAATTTCTCATAATTATTCCAACAGGTTTTGTCAGATTTTATCTTGTCAAGAATGTCTTTCGGAAAAAGGAATTCATTTTTAATAATTCTTTTAACATCATTCTTGATAGAGTCGTGAATAAGTTCATTTTCATAAAGCCATTTCAATCGTTCTTTATTTGGCTGTGAGAATGATGAGTTTTTTCTCCTTTTACAAAATCGTTGAATAGTCGTTTCTTCATTCAATGACTTTACTGTAGTATCTATCCATCCAAAGCAAAGAGCTTCCTCAACAGCATCATTGTATAGAATCCTCTCTCTACCTGTTTTTTTTAATGGATATTCTAACCAAATATCGTCTTTCGTTTCAAAATTAGTTTTGAGCCAATTTCTCCATTCTTGTCTATCAATAAAATATATGGTTGATATATCGTTCATTTCTTTAATTACTTCCAACTCCCAAATATAAGCAATTAATATTATCTACCGAAGTTAATATTAATGTTATTGATTACTTTGACTTATAGAACATTACAAGTACTGATGTATAAGTAGTTAAATTTCGGATAACAATAATAAACTTATATGTGATTTTAAGAATGCTTACAGTAGAATGAAAGGACTTAATTTAAAGCGTAGAACAGTTCAATAAAACAACCATTAAAATGAGCTGTTTATTTGTTAATGTTGAGTTAGTGTTGGTGAAAACTATTGGGTTATATAAGTTTATAGTTCTATTGTTTCCAAATATCATAATACATTCAGAAATCACAGAAAACATGTTATTTCTATAAACTAATTCACGTCTTAAAAGTCTTA
>JABSPL010000065.1 GCA_013215105.1 Flavobacteriaceae bacterium | reverse complement strand
ATGCTTTCTGAAGATTGAATTTACTCTTAATAATATTTTTAGAATAAAATATTACGTAAGGAGATATAATATTTGGAATTATGCCGAAATCTAAAATTTAGATAAGTTAATTCTGTTAGTTTCTCAGCAAACCCTATATAAATACACCTAAACCTATATAGTTATAATAACTAGTTTTTTTGCTTTACACAGCGTTAATCACTACTAAAACCATATTTAACATCAAAACTAAATATATTTTATTAGATTAGTAATCTAATAAATAAAAAACATAATTATGTCTAAAAATCCCGCTAAAAAAATAGAGAAACTACAATATTTCGGTGAATTCGGAGGAATAAACCCATCTATTTCGGACTCTTCTACTTATACGTTTTTGACTGCCAAATCTATGTCAGATACATTTGAAGGCAATACCGATGGTTGCTACTTATACTCTAGGCACACTTCACCTTCTAACTTATACTTATCGCAAGCATTAGCAGCTATGGAAGGTTACGAATCGGCACATGTAACAGGCTCGGGTATGGGGGCTATAACTGGAGTATTATTACAATTATGTAAATCGGGCGATCATATAGTTTCTAGTAGGACTATATATGGAGGTACTTATGCTTTTCTTAAAAACTTTACCCCTGGGCTCAAAATAGAAACTAGTTTTATAGACATTACAAATCTTAAATCAGTTGAAAATGCCATAAACGAAAATACTAAAGTATTATATTGTGAAACTGTTAGTAATCCTTTACTAGAAGTTGCAGACATAAAAGCTTTATCACTATTAGCTAAAAAACATAATCTTACTCTAGTTGTAGACAATACTTTTTCTCCTCTGGCTATAACACCTATAAGCCAAGGTGCAGATGTGTTAATACATAGTTTAACTAAGTTCATAAACGGTTCTAGCGATACTATAGGTGGTGTAGTTTGTGCTAGCGAGGAGTTTATAAACGAACTAAAAGATGTAAATAGCGGCGCCTGTATGCTTATGGGATCTACTATGGATAGCTTTAGGTCTGCATCTATACTAAAAAACTTAAGAACATTACCTATAAGAATAAAACAGCACAGTAAAAATGCTCTTTATTTGGCAGGTAAATTTGAACAAGATGGAATAAAAACTGTATATCCAGGTCTTAAATCACATCCTTCTCATGAGGTATACAATAGTATGTGCAACCAAGAATTTGGTTACGGAGGCATGTTAACTATAGATGCTGGCTCTCTTGATAAAGCTAACGAACTAATGGAAATGATGCAAAACGAAAATATAGGCTATTTGGCAGTTAGTTTAGGTTATTTCAAAACTCTATTTAGTGCTCCTGGAACCTCTACTTCTTCGGAAATACCCGAAGACGAGCAAAAACAGATGGGTCTAAGCGACGGGCTTATTCGTTTTTCTATAGGACTAGACAACGATATAGAAAGCACTTATGATGATATGAGAAAATGTTTGAAAGCCGTAGGTATATTGTAGTAAAACATATATTAATACATAAAAAAGCCTACTTGTTATATAACAAGTAGGCTTTTTTTTTAAACTATTTCATTCTTTTTAGCGAAAAAATAAGATGCTATCAAAAGAACCATAGCTACAACAGCTCCCATATGGTCACCATCTCCTACGTTTAAATGTGCACTAATAGCTAATGAAATTTCAAAGAAAAAACCTGCATAAGCCCATTCTTTTAAGCTTTTGTTTTTTAGACCTATCAAAGCTAATACACCTAGCACTTTAGCTACTGCCATAGGGTATATCAAATACAAAGGAAATCCTAGTTTGATAAACTCTTGAGCTACGTGATCATTGTTTAATACGTACATTGAAGCACCCATTAACATAAATGCACAGAATAAACCTGTTACAATCCAATAAAAAATTTTGTTTCTATTCATGGTAATTAATTTTTGTTGATTATAAATATATACTTTTTATCAACCTAACCATAAGAATATATATACTTTTTTACGCATTAATAACTAAATCACTATAAATCAAATTATAAAAATATTTATTTAATTCATTTTTTTTAATATCGCTATCTATGTGATTTGTGTATAAAGGATGTATTTTCACTCTTATATTACCTGGTCCACCACTAAAAAAAGTATACGAAAAATGTCGTTTATTATCGTACATACTCATAGCTAATATAGGCAGCTTGTGTTCTATAGCCATAGAAAAAGCTCCATTTTTAAAAGGAGATAAAACTATGCTCTCATCGTCAGGCACCAATCCTTCAGGAAATATAACTATATTATGTCCCAATTTTATTTTTTCTCTTACTTGGTCATAAACATTTTTTTTACTTTGTATATCCGATCTATCAACCAATATATTAGTTCTTCTTACAAAATATCCGAAAAGAGGATATTTGGCTAATTCTTTTTTCCCTACAAAAACAGTTGGCTTTTTACTTAGGCTTAACATCATAAATATGTCAACTAGCGAAGTGTGATTAGCTATTATTATAGCTATACCGTCATATTTTAAGTTTTCAGCATCTTTTTTCTTTATCATAAAACCCGAACATATAAGTATGGCTCTTGCCCAAAAGCGTCCAACTTTATAAAAAGCAGAATAAAAACGTTTGTCATAACATAATATTACCATTATTGGGCTTATTAATATCATCCAAAAAACTATATTTATATAAAGCCAAACCCTCCAAAGTAGTATGAAAATATTTTTAATGAATTTCATATCTAAAAAACTAAAATTAATTTAGCTATAAAGAAGAATAAATAAATTCCAAATATATCGTTACTAGTTGTTATAAACGGACCTGTAGCTAGTGCTGGGTCTATACCTTGTTTATGTAATAAAATAGGTATAAAAGTACCTATTATTCCCGCTATCATTATGACCGAAACCATAGCTATAGATATAGTCAAACTAAACATAAAATCGTAGTTCATAAAAAACCCAAATATTAATATAAACAAAGCCAAGACCAAACCATTTATTATAGAAAGACTTATTTCTTTAAGTAATCGGCTCCACATACTTCCTTTTATAACGTCATTAGCCAATCCTTGTACAACTATTGCCGATGATTGTACTCCTACATTTCCTGCCATTGCTGCTATAAGTGGAGTGAAAAAAAACAACTTTTTCATATTCTCACTTTGCATTATTTCCTCGTAACCTTGCATTATAAAAACACTAGCCAAACCTCCAAAAAGACCCAATATAAGCCATGGTAACCTAGCACGAGTAAGAGCCTTTATATCATCATCGGCCTCTACATCTTCGGTAATACCAGCTGCCATCTGATAATCTTTTTCAGCCTCGTCTTTTATTATATCTACCATATCATCTATGGTTATTTGCCCTACCAAACGCCCTATTTCATCTATTACAGGAACTACAAATAGGTCATATTTCTGCATTATTTTACCTACCTCTTCTACATCTTCATTTATACTAACCGAGGTGATTTTAGGATTATAAACTTCCTTTATAGCTGTATCTGTAGCTGTTGTTAATAGTATTTTTAAAGAAAGTCTTCCCTTTAATATACCATCATTATTTATAACATAAATGGTATGAACTATATCAAATTTAGATGCCTGAGCTCGCATCTCTTTTACGCAACGTAAATTCGCCCAATTTTCATTTACTTGAACCACTTCCTTCTCCATAAGACTACCCGCTGTACCTTCTTTATAGCGTAATAGATCAACTATATCTTTAGCATGGTCTATATCTTCTATTTGAGATATTACCTCGCTTTTTTTATGGTCTGGTAATTCCGAAATTATATCTGCAGCATCATCAGTATTTAACTCATCTATCTCCTCTGCTATTTCTTTGGTAGAAAAACTTTCTAAAATCTTTTCTCTTACATCTTCGTCTAGTTCTGTAAGTATATCGGAAGTTATATCTTTGTTTAAAAGTTTTAGAATATAAATAGAATTATCTAAACTAAGATCGTTAAGTAATTCGGCTATATCTGCGTAATGTAAGTCTTTAAGTAAGTCTAAAATAGGATTATCATCGCTGTTTGCAATGTGTAATTTTAGCTTTTTTTGTAAATTTGGATTTTGCATAATCTTCTATTTTATTTGTAAGTCCTCTACAAAAATTATTGTCTCTGAAGATAAAATTTGAGGCGTCAAGCGGATTCGAACCGCTGTAGATGCTTTTGCAGAGCACTGCCTAGCCACTCGGCCATGACGCCATCAATTATATTATGTTTTGCAAAAATAGACATTTTTTTAACTTTAATACTATCTATTTTTGCTTTTTTTATATTTTTTCTGTTTTACAACTCTAATATACTATCAGATAGAACCCAACCTATTTTACCATCTGAAAGTTTAACCTTCTTCCATTTAGAAACTTCGTCTATTACAACTATTTTAGTCCCTTCATGAAGTACAAATATCTCCTCACTATTGTCTATTGGTGAATTTGTAACTTCTACCCTCTCATCCAAAACTATAGATACTTTGTTGTTTTCATTATAATTATAAGCCTTAATATTAGACATAAAACTAAAAATAAATAAACCTCCAAATACTAGAAATAGTGAAAATAAAAGTTTTTTCATCTTACTATTGTTGTTCATATAATAAAAAATAAATAGTAATAAACTAGATATCAATAAAAACAAACTTATATAAGCCCAATAATTATACGATATTTTCAATATAACATTACTCTCTAATTTCTGAAAAACAGTCTGAGGTATCACTTCTATAGAGTCTATAGTTAAGTTTTTGGCGAAATTCAAATTAACCTCTGCATCAGTATTCAAAGGATCTATTTGCAATGATTTTTCATAATAATATATAGACAAACCTAACTTCTTGAGCTTAAAACAAGTATTAGCCATATTGAAAAACAATTCCGAAGACTCTAATCCTTTTTCTAATATCATATTATATTTAGAAAATGAAGACTCATAATCCTTATTTATATAATGCTCATTAGCCTCCGAAAACAAAACATCTTCTGCCTGAGAATAACTGTTAAAACCAACTATTATAAATAGTACTAATAATATATTTTTCATATTATAATTGTTTATCTAATTTTGAAATTACTTCTATCGCCTTTTTGTATTCTTCTTTCATCATAGCATCGGTAGTAGGGGAGTACCTCGCAAAATCACAATCATTCAATACTTTTATGAAATCTTTTATTATAATTTCATGTATATTTTTACTCTTTAATAAGTCTATTATATTGTCCTTACTTATATCTGTAGTCTCAACTCTCAATTTTGACTTCAAATAATTATGTAAAGCTTTTTCCAAAGCTATATAAAATAATTCTTTTTTACCTAATGCCTTTTTAGATTCCGAAAAATATTTCTTTGCTAACTTACTGTTTATTTTTTGCTTATTAAAATCTATATTGCTCTTATTTTTATTCAATATCTTACCTAATACTAATGTTATAGGGAACATTATAAAACCTAATATCAACAATAAATAGTACAATCCTGAACCATAAAAATCAATATCATCCGTTTTGTTAAAAACTGTTTTAGTTTGTATAAACCTAAAATCATCTCCAGATATCTTAACTCCTTGTTTGTAAGTACCTGATTCTGTTATACTAGGTGAATTCTTACCTTCTTTTACACTTACAGGTATTTCTTTACTTTTTAAAGTATAATATTTCTTTTTTATTGGGTTAAAATAAGAAAATGAAACCTCTGGAATTATATATTCTCCCTTATATTGAGGAACTATAGTATAGTGATCTTCTACATTACCTTTCAAACCTATAGTTGTAGTTCTTATGTTTTCTTTATGTTCTGGTGTATATATTTCTATTTCAAGAGGTAATTCTATTTTTGGTAATTCAAATAACTTTATATTACCAGTACCGCTAACACTTACAACCAGTTGTGCCGATTCATTTGACTTTAATTCACTTTTACTCGATTTTACTTTTAACTTAAAATCACCTACTGCCCCATTAAAATCAAATGGTTTACCAGCCAAAGGTAATTCCTTTACATTCAAAAATCTTCGTTTAGTTGTAAATGTTCTATTAACTTTTTTGGTCATCATATTACCCCAAAAATCAGCTCTACCCGTAGGAATACCTACCATTAACTGAACCTCTATAGGTTCTATAACTAACTTTCCCGATTTTTGTGGTATCAGTAAAGCCTTCTGTATAGTAACACTCAAATAACTTTCTCCATTATAAACAATAGATTCTGTTTTTAGTTCCCTAATCTCTATCTCCTGATTCCAAAACCCATTATACTGGGCTTTACTCAATAAATTATAATTATGAATTGACAATTTATCACTTATTAACAGTTTAATCTCCGCATAAAGACTCTGTCCTACATAAGGTGAATTATTAGAAAATTCGGTCTTCAAATGTATATTCTGATCTGCTATAAAATTAGGATCATTAGGGTTCTTTGGCAAAGAAGAAGCATCAACTACCGATATTTTTATGCTATTTGAATTTACTTTCTTATCCTTATACATCAAACTAGCTTTTCCTAAAACAAAATCGCCTATTTTATTGCTCTGTAAAATATATGTATAAGTCAAATTATAAGCATAAGCTCCATTATTGTAGGTCTGACTTACTCCTTTAAAAGGACCCTGTAAAACCCTAAAACCTTTGAAATTTGGAGTTTTAAAATCTCCTGTTCCTTGCTTGTTTATTTTGTATTTTAATTCTATATTTTGCCCTAAACCTACCTTACTTTTGTTTACTGTAGCCGTAAAACTAATATCTTGCCCAAACAAAACAGATGTAAAAGTAACTCCCAAAAAAAATATTATCCCTCTTAAACTAATCATATTAACTCCTTAATTATTTATTACCAATCCTTCTCAGTCTTCTTCTTACTAGTTCCTTTTACCTTAGCAGCATTTACTTTCTTTTGAGTCTTCTTTTCTTCATTATTCATACTCTCCAATAATTGCTTTATCTGAGATGGACTCATTTTTCCCTTTACAGGCTTGTTCTCTTTATCCTTTTTCTTATCCTTTTTATCGTCTTTTTTGTCTTTACCTTTATCTTTATTCTTGTCCTTATCTCCTTTTTTATCGTCCTTTTTATCTTTATCCTTATCCTTTTTATCCTTGTCTTTATCTCCTCCTTTGTCTTTTTTGTCTTTATCGTCTTTGTTATCTCCTTCTTTATTATCCTTATTATCTTTGTTGTCTTTATTATCTTTATTGTCCTTATTTTTATCTTTGTTGTCTTTTTTGTCTTGCTTCTCCTGTTCTTTCAATTTTTCTTTAGCAAGTGCCAAATTATATCTTGTCTCATTATCTTTAGGACTTATTCTTAACGATTTTTTATAATTTTCAACAGCTTCTTTATATTTTTTTTCCTTCATAAAACTATTAGCTAAGTTATGATATGAATTAGCTTTATACAAACTATCTGTAACGCTTTTTATAGCTAACTCATAATTAGTAATAGCTTCTTTATTATTATTATTGTTATAATATGTGTTTCCCAAATTGTAACTAGCTTTTTCTGAACTAGAATTATTATCCAAAGCCTTTTGATACAAAATACTAGCTACCTTAAAGTCTTCTTTATTATATGCTTCGTCTCCTTGTCTTAAGTTTTTTCTGTATTCCCTTTTATCACTCTTGGTCTGTTGAGCTACCGATAATTGAAACACCAAAAAAATCAATACTAATACTATATATTTCATATTATTTTTCATTAAATAAATTAGCCTTTTTAACCCATTTTGTCTTTTTGTCGAAAAGAAACAAATCTGCTACCAATAATAATAAACCTATTACTAAAAACCATTGAAACTGATCCTTAAAATCAGAAAATTGCTTAGTTTCAAACTCTTTTTTCTCCGAATTACGTATTATTTCAGATAAACTATTCACAGACTCTATCGTAATATTTCCATCAAAAAACTCACCTTGTCCATTATCTGATATCTCTTTCAAAATATCAATATTCCTTTGAGTTATAACAACTTCTCCTTTGTTATCTTTCTTAAATATCTTATTACCGTTTTCTATTATAGGTATAAAACCTCCTTTTTCGGTACCAACTCCTACAGTATATATCTTGACTCCATTCTGTACTATAGCCGAAGTTGCACTTTCTATATTTTCTTCATGATCTTCTCCATCCGATATCAAAACTAAAAATTTATTAGTCTGTTCTTCATTATCATAATAAGTATTAGCTAAGTTCAAAGCCTCTGCTATAGAAGTTCCATGACTCGAAACCATATCGGGATGCGCAGTTTGTAAAAACATTTTAGCCGCCGCATGATCAGTAGTTATAGGTAGTAGGGGATAGGCACTACCCGCATAAACTATTATTCCTACTCTGTCACTTGCCAAGTTATCTATCAATTTCGAAACTACTTGCTTGGCTTTTTCTAACCTATTAGGTGCTATATCGTCTGCCAACATACTTTTAGATACATCTATTGCAAAAACTACATCTACTCCTTTACGTTTTACTGTTTCTAACTTTATCCCTATTTTAGGATTTACTAAACCTAAAACTATAAAAAATATAGCTGCTAAAAATACTATTAATTTTAATAATGGCTTAAAAATAGATCTGTTATTAGCTATTTTTGATAATAAATTTATTTTTTTACTGATTTTTTTTCTCCATATTTTTCTAAACCAATACAATAGTATAAATACTGGTATCAATAATAATACATAGAAATAAATAGTCTCGTCTAATTTGTACATATATTTTTTTTTAAACTATACTTCTGAAAATAGTGAAATTTAACAAAAACTCTAAACTCAGTAACATTAAAGAAATTATAACCAGTATTCTATATTTTTCGCTATAATTATAATATTTTATATCTTCTAATTCTGTTTTTTCTAACTTATCTATCTCGTCATATATAGACTTTAATTTACTATTACTAGTAGCTCTAAAATACTTTCCTCCAGTATCACTAGCTATATTTTTTAATAATTCTTCATCTATTTCTACATTTTGTTTCTGAAATAAAATTTTACCTCTACTATCCTTAGCATAAGGAACCATAGCTTTTCCTGTTGTTCCTATTCCTATAGTATAAACTTTTATACCTAACTCCGTAGCCAATTCTGTAGCCGTATTAGGGTCTATAAAACCAGTATTATTAACTCCATCAGTAAGTAATATTATTACTTTACTCTTAGCTTTACTACTCTTCAATCTGTTTACCGAAGACCCTAAACCCATACCTATCGCCGTACCTGGGTTCAATTTACCCCAAGTTATATCTTGTATATTTGCCTTTATTATACCTTTATCGGTTGTTATTGGTGTTTTTGTATAACTTTCTCCTGCATAAACTACTATTCCTATTCTGTCGTTTGGTCGTTTGTCTACAAAATTTATAGCTACTTTTTTTAATGCTTCTAGCCTGTTTGGTTTCAAATCTTTAGCCAACATACTTGCCGAAACATCCATAGCCATCATTATATCTATACCTTCATTGTTCTTTATTTTACTAGTAACCGATGAAACTCTAGGTCGTGACAATGCCAATATTAGTAGTATAAAACTTATTATTTTCAATAGAGGTAATAAATTTTTAACCCTTGTAAGTATATCTTTTTGTCCTTTAAATGATTTTAAACTAGATATTGTTAGAGTACTTTTATTTTTCTTACGACTATAATAAAGCCAAAAAGATAAAAAAGGTATTAATATCAACAACCATAAAAACTCTGGATTATTAATTTCTAAATTATTCCATTTCATATATTTCTTCAGTTTTTTTAACGGTTTCTAATTCTATTATTATCTTCTCTGTTAATTTCCTATCACTCTCCGATCTATATTTATCGGGTATAGATTTTGCGAATTTTATCAAATCCGATTCTTTTAAAAACACAGCCAATTCTTTTTGATTATAATCACTTATATCTAGTGTTTTCATTTTTTTAAAATCCTCTATCATTGACAATAACTCATCAGTAGTCGATTCTAATGCTGGTATATTGTATTTTCTTTCTATATACAATCTTAATATTTCTGTAAGCTCTACATAATAGTCCTTATAATTTTCATTAGCCAAATACTGTTTACTATCCAATTTTTCTAAACTATCTTTTGCTTGCTCAAAAGGAGGTATAGATGGTATTATTTTCTTCTTTTTAGGCTTATTATAATATTTTAAAAACAATAAATAACATATTAATAACACTAGTAAAGGAATTCCCCACGTCATATAAGGTACAAAATCGTCAAATACATATTTTTGACGGATTATAGATTTCTTTATACCGTGCATTGCTTGTTTTAAAGTATCTATTTTAATATCCGAAACCTTAACTAATATAGAATCAGTAAAAAACTTTATCCCTTTTATATCTATTTTTTGCCTAGGTATAGTAAACGAACCACTATCAAAACTAGTTATTATATATTCTTTTACTAAACTGTTTTTAAATTTGACCTTATTAGTAGACCTTACCAATTCCAAAGAACCTATCAATTCCAAGTCAGGGAAAACTATATTTTCCTGATTGTGAATAGTTATTTTATAACTTATTTGCTCTCCTATTTTTATACTTGCTGTATCTATACTAGCTTCTACTATTGGTTTTTGTGAATATAAAACCGATTGTATCAATAATATTAAAACTAAAATACCTTTTCTCATTAATTATTTGTTTTTAAAATATAAAAGTAACTTTTTTACATAACTCTCATCTGTTCTGCTATGTATAGTACCTGCTCCACTTTTAGAAAAACTGTCTTTATAATATTCAACTATCTTTTTATAATTAATATTATATCTTTTCTGTACTTTTTTTGAACTAGTATTTACCATTATTTCTTCTCCAGTTTCCGAATCTACCATAGGTACAAATCCTATATTAGGTAACCTTTCTTCCATGATATCATATATCCTTATACCTGTC
Source organism: Flavobacteriaceae bacterium (assembly GCA_013215105.1). Lineage (GTDB taxonomy): Bacteria > Bacteroidota > Bacteroidia > Flavobacteriales > Flavobacteriaceae > DT-33. The sequence goes on along the minus strand of JABSPL010000065.1, from coordinate 1,759 downwards.
AAGTCATGTTTGTTACTAGCTATTTTAAGATTATGAAAATATCCTTCGTCCATAAAATCGGAAACAACAAAAACTATAGCCTTCTTTTTCATTATATTAGATAAAAATTTCAAAGCCATACCTATATCTGTATTCTTACTTTTAGGCTTATATTCTATCATTTCTCTTATAATCCTCAATACATGACTCTTTCCTTTTCCTGGTGGAATATACAGTTCTATATCGTCGGTAAACAATATTAAACCAACTTTATCATTATTTTGTATCGCTGAAAATGCCAATGTAGCAGCTATTTCTGTTATTGTCTCTTTTTTTAATTGAATATTAGTACCAAATGACTCTGATCCACTTATATCAATCATCAACATCATAGTAAGTTCTCGCTCTTCTTCAAAAACTTTTATATGTGTAGAACCATACCTAGCTGTCACATTCCAGTCTATAGCCCTTACATCATCTCCGTATTGATACTCTCTTACTTCACTAAAAGTCATACCACGCCCCTTAAAAGAACTGTGATATTCTCCCGAAAATATATGATCCGAAAGCCTTCTAGTCTTTATCTCTATTTTACGTACCTTCTTTAATATCTCTTTAGTATCCAAATTTTAGCTTTTAAAAATCATTAATATCTAATAACCAAAATCTATGGTACTTCTACAGTATTTACTATCTGCTTTATTATATCTACCGAAGTTATGTTTTCTGCTTCTGCTTCGTAAGTAATTCCTATTCTATGTCTTAATATATCATAAACCATAGCTCTTACATCTTCAGGTATCACATAGCCTCTCCTTTTTATAAATGCATAAGCCTTTGCTGCTTTTGCTAAACTGATACTTCCCCTTGGTGATGCTCCGAAACTTATTAATGGTTTTAAATTATCTAAACCTATTTTTTCAGGATATCTGGTTGCAAATATTATATCTAATATGTATTTCTCTATCTTTTCATCCATATAGACTTCATTCATAGCTTCCTTAGCTTTCTTTATAATTTCTAAGCTTACTACCGAATTTACTTTTTCAAAAGTCTTATTCAAATTCTGACGCAATATCAATTGCTCTTCACTTATGCTAGGATAGTCTATTACAACCTTCATCATAAACCTGTCAACCTGTGCTTCTGGCAAAGTGTATGTTCCCTCTTGCTCTACAGGATTCTGTGTAGCCATCACCAAAAATGGTAAGTCTAACTTAAATGTCGTATCTCCTATAGTTATTTGTTTCTCTTGCATCGCTTCCAATAAAGCCGATTGTACCTTAGCTGGTGCTCTGTTTATCTCATCTGCTAATACGAAATTTGCGAAAATAGGTCCCTTCTTTATAGTGAACTTATTGTCCTTCATATTATATATCATCGTACCTGTTACATCCGCAGGTAACAAATCAGGAGTAAACTGTATTCTGCTAAAACTTCCTTGCACTGCTGTTGACAATGTTGTTATAGATAATGTTTTTGCTAATCCTGGAACTCCTTCTAGTAATATATGACCGTCTGCCAATAATGCTATGACCAATCTTTCTAATAATTGTTTCTGCCCAACTATTGCTTTACCCATTTCCATCATTAGTAAATCTATAAAAGCACTCTCTTTTTCTATTTTCTCATTTATAGCTTTTATATCTATAGATGTCTTTGTTCCTTCCATATTTTATGTTTTTTATTTTTATACTGCAATTACTTATTTTTTTTACTTCTATACAGTTAAAAATTGGTTAATTTTATAGTTTAAACTTTTAAAAAGTTGAATTTAACT
>JABSPL010000064.1 GCA_013215105.1 Flavobacteriaceae bacterium | reverse complement strand
TCAAATTAAAAAAAAAAAAACGATTAAACCTATTTTCAATTCACATTTAAAACTAAAAACATCATTAACAACTACAAAACAAACATATAAGCATCAAAATAAACACATACATCATACAAAAACATTCAAAAAACACTTATCTTTCACAGCTAAAAACAGCTTTAAAAGTTTAATTTAACCAAATAAAAGTCGCTTGACATAAAAAAACTTCAACAATAACACGAAAACACAACCAAAAAAACAATATACATATAAAATATAAATAAAAAAAACAATAATTAACTAAAAAATAACAAACTAAAACAAAAAATATTTAAATATACAATAAAATAATTATATATCATATCCCTAAATTCAGGGATATTGACAATATCCCTGAATTTAGGGATATACACTAAACGTATAAAACACTCACTACAAGTGAATTAATCTAAAGGTTATTTTTAGAGAATCATAACTTTTATAAAAAATTCAACATTTGAACAGTAAAGTCACTTACAAATTAATACATTCTGGTTTACTATAAATCTACAAGTCTACAGTATCTGTTATCTTAAACAAATTTCAAAAAGAACATTTAAACTCAAATAACATTATATTTTAAACTATATTACAAATATAAACACATTCAATATCATAAAAAAAACAATAATATTAATCATTACACTCTGCTTTCTTATCTCTTGTAAAGAAGAAAAACCATATTATGGAAAACCGCTTTATGAGGCAGAATATCTTTTAGAAGACTATATGATTTTTTGGAAATACACTTACAAATACACTCAGCTATCTGCTGACTTTATAGGTCTGGATACTGAAATGAATGAAATACCAAAAAAAACGTTTTTAAATAAACTATTGACAGGAAACTATCTTACTATGAGACTTTCTTCTAAAAGTAATATTTATTATCAGTTATACAAAGTAGACAAATGGGTAAATAAAAGTATTCAAAACACTATAAAAAACATAACTAAAGATGAATTACATCATTATAATATGGAAGGAAAACAATTTCCTGAATTTGACATAACCGATTTAGAAGGTAACAGATATAACAATGAGAAGATCAAGGGAAAAACTTTAGTACTTAAAACATGGTTTATAAAATGTGGTGCCTGCATAAAAGAAATACCAGATCTTAATAAGTTAGTTTCTAAATATTCGTACAGAGACGATATTATATTTTTAAGTATGGCTGAGGACAAAAATATTAAATTAAAATCTTTCTTAGAAAAAACGAAATTCAGATACGCTACAGCAGGCGAACAAAAAGATTTTATAATCAATAAACTTAAACTAGACACCTACCCAACACATATTATTATAAACAAAGAAGGCACAATAGTCAAAGTAGTGAATACCTACAAAGAACTTAAAATAGCCTTAGAAAAAGAGTTGAGTAAATAGAATATACAAATCTTTTCTTAATGAAAAATCACATTGATTCATGTATTAAAACATAAATCAATCTGATATTAAATACTACAATTAGTTAACCCTCAAATATTTGCCAGACCAAACTAATTCACTATTTTTAAATAAAAAATGAAAATAGTCAAACTTATAATATTCCTATATTGTATCACATTAAGTTCTCAGACCAAAAACCAATACAAAATACACACTATAGCGTTCTATAACCTCGAAAACTTGTTCGACACTATCAACAATCCCAATACCCGTGACGACGACAGAACACCTACAGGAAAGGACAAATACACTAGTAAAATATACAGAGATAAGATAAAGAAACTATCTGAAGTGATAGTCCAAATAGGAGCTAAAACATCCAAAAAACCACCAACTATACTAGGAGTTTGCGAAATAGAAAACTTCGAAGTTTTAGAAGATTTGGTATCTAGCGATATACTCAAACAATACGGTTACAAAATAATACAATACGACTCTCCTGACCGTAGAGGGATAGATACTGCATTACTATACCGTGAAGAGTTTTTTGCTCTAGAAGACCACAAAGCTTTCGAACTCAAAATATGGGACGAAAAAGGCTATAGAATATACACCCGAGATCAATTAATGGTAAGTGGATATTTGGAAGACGACAAAGTGTATTTTATAGTCAACCATTGGCCTTCCAGATGGGGTGGAGAAAAAAGAAGCAGACCCAAAAGAGTAAAAGCGGCTATACTTACCAAAAAGATAATCACCGAAATAAAATCGTACGACATAGATGCTAAAATAATAGTAATGGGCGACTTTAACGACAACCCTAACGATAAGAGCTTTTCTGAAATACTAGAAACAGACAAATACAAAGAAATAGGAAATGGTAAAGAACTTTACAGTCCTTTTATCCGAATGTTTGACAATGGATTAAATACTTTAGTATATAATGATTATTTTCATTTGTTCGATCAGTTTTTCTTTACCAAAAACTTAATATCAACACCTAACAAAAAAGGTCTTATATATTATAAATCGGGGATATATAACGCCGACTTTCTAAAACAAAAAGAGGGTAAATACAAAGGTTACCCTTTCAGAAGTTACCAGTCAGGACAGTATACAGGTGGCTATAGTGACCATTTCCCTGTTTATATTTACTTGGTTAGTAAAATCAAAAAAGCGATATAATCACTAGGACTATATCGCTTTTTTATATTTGAATAAAAATCTTACTAAGGCTCTTCTGAAGTAGCTTCAGAATCATTAGCTTCTCCCTCTGTGGTAGCTGCTTTTTTCGATCTACGAGTAGTTTTCTTTTTCTTTTTACCTTCATTAGGATTGTACAATTCGTTGTAATCAACCAATTCTACCATTGCCATATCAGCATTATCTCCTAATCTGTTACCTAATTTTATTATTCTTAAGTAACCTCCTGGTCTATCTGCTATTTTAACAGAAACCTCGTTAAACAACTCAGAAACTGTTTGTTTGTCTCTCAAATATCTAAAAGCGATTCTACGGTTATGCGTAGTATCAGTTTTAGATTTAGTTAATATAGGCTCTACAAATAATCTTAAAGCTTTAGCTTTAGCTACTGTAGTGTTTATTCTTTTGTGTTCTATCAAAGAACAAGCCATATTAGACAACATCGACTTTCTGTGTGCTGTTTTTCTACCTAAATGGTTAAATTTTTTACCGTGTCTCATTATATTTTATTATAAAAAAAGTAATAATTGAATATCACTTCAATATTAATCTTTATCTAATTTATATTTACTCAAATCCATTCCGAAAGCAAGATTCTTAGCAAGAACTAATTCATCTAACTCTGTTAAAGATTTTTTACCAAAATTTCTGAATTTCATCAGATCTGCTTTATTGAAAGAAACTAAGTCTCCTAAAGTATCAACTTCTGCTGCCTTTAAACAATTTAATGCTCTAACAGATAAGTCCATATCTACAAGTCTAGTTTTCAACAACTGACGCATATGTAATGATTCTTCATCGTATGACTCAGTCTGAGAAATTTCATCAGCTTCTAAAGTGATTCTCTCATCAGAGAACAACATAAAGTGCTTAATTGCTATAGTTGCTGCTTCTGTTAAGGCATCTTTAGGATGTATAGATCCGTCTGTAACTATATCAAAGATCAACTTTTCATAATCCGTTTTTTGCTCTACACGGTAGTTTTCAACTGCGTATTTCACATTTTTTATTGGAGTATAAATAGAATCAGTAAAAATAGTTCCTAGTGGTACATTAGACTTTTTGTTGTCTTCTGCAGTCACAAAACCTCTACCATTCTCTATAGTAAGTTCCATCTTAAACACTACACTTGGATCTAAATTACATATCACCAAATCTTTTTTTAAAACCTCGAATCCTGTAATGAAATTCTGAAAATCACCAGCAGTTATAGTTTCTTTACCTGTTAAAGATATAGAAACTGATTCTCTGTCAGTATCTTCTACTTGTCTCTTAAAACGAACTTGCTTTAAGTTAAGTATTATTTCTGTTACATCTTCTACAATCCCTTCTATAGTAGAAAACTCATGTTCTACCCCTTCTATTTTAAGAGAAGTGATAGCATATCCTTCCAAAGAAGAAAGTAAAACCCTTCTTAAAGCATTCCCTATTGTCAAACCAAAACCTGGCTCTAAGGGTCTGAATTCGAATCTACCTTTAAATTCGGTAGATTCTATCATTATTACTTTATCTGGTTTTTGAAAATTTAAAATTGCCATAGAATAGTTGTCGTATTAATTATTTAGAGTACAATTCAACGATTAATTGTTCCTTGATAGCCTCTGGAATTTGGTTTCTCTGTGGTATAGCCACATAGTTACCTTCTTTCTTTTCGTCATTCCAAGTCAACCATTCATGTGACATATTAGTTGATGCCAAAGAGTTAGATATTACTTCTAATGATTTAGATTTTTCTCTAATTCCTACTACATCTCCTGCTTTCAAATTGTAAGATGGTATATTTACCAAGTCACCGTTTACAGTTATATGTCTGTGAGAAACTAATTGTCTAGCTCCACTTCTCGATTTAGCCAAACCTAGTCTGTAAACTACGTTGTCCAATCTCGACTCACAAAATTGTAATAAAATCTCACCTGTTACACCTTTTTTCTTAGACGATTTCAAGAACAAGTTCTTAAATTGCTTTTCTAATATACCATAAGTATATTTAGCTTTTTGCTTTTCTAAAAGTTGTAAACCGTATTCCGATTTCTTTGGTTTTCTCTTGTTTCCTCCGTGTTGTCCTGGAAGTTGATTTCTTCTTTCGAAGTACTTATCCTCTCCAAATATTGCTTCGCCAAATTTACGAGCAATTTTGGTCTTGGGCCCTCTGTATCTTGCCATCTTTGTTTATTTATTCCAACAGAAATCATGAATTAAGGCTTCTATCCTTCGATAATCTATTACTGTCAGAAAGTTAAAATATTTAATTATACTCTTCTTCTCTTTGGTGGTCTACATCCGTTATGTGGCATAGGAGTTACGTCAATTATTTCCGAAACTTCTATTCCTTTGTTATGTAAAGTTCTGATAGCAGATTCTCTTCCGTTACCTGGTCCTTTTACATAAACTTTAACTTTTCTTAAACCTGCTTCGTAAGCAACTGTTACGCAATCTTCAGCAGCTAATTGAGCAGCATATGGAGTGTTCTTTTTAGAACCTCTAAAGCCCATTTTACCTGCAGATGACCATGATATAACATCACCCTTCTTGTTTGTTAAACTTATTATTATATTGTTAAAAGAAGCAGTAACGTGCGCTTCTCCAACCGATTCAACAATAACTTTACGTTTTTTTGTGTTTGATTTAGCCATAATTCTTAACTATTACTTAGTTGCTTTCTTTTTGTTAGCTACAGTTTTTCTCTTCCCTTTACGTGTTCTAGAGTTGTTCTTAGTTCTCTGCCCTCTTAGTGGTAAACCAACACGATGACGTACTCCTCTGTAACATCCGATGTCCATCAAACGTTTTATGTTCAATTGAACTTCTGAACGTAATTCTCCCTCTAGAGTCATCTCAGAGATAGAGTCTCTAATCGCACTGACTTGCTCATCAGTCCAATCTGAAACTTTTACACTTTCATCAACTTTAGCTTCAGCTAATATTTTCTTAGCCCTGCTGTTTCCGATTCCAAATACATAAGTAAGAGAAATTACTCCTCTTTTGTTCTTTGGAATATCAATACCTGATATTCTTGCCATAATTATCCTTGTCTTTGTTTAAATCTAGGATTCTTTTTGTTAATTACATATAATACCCCTTTTCTTCGCACAATCTTGCACTCGGGACTTCTCTTTTTAATCGACGCTCTTATTTTCATCTTTTACT
>JABSPL010000063.1 GCA_013215105.1 Flavobacteriaceae bacterium | reverse complement strand
CAGGATATTTCAGGTATTGCTACAAATGCAACAGATATAAGTAATATAACAGGACTTACTTCTGGACAAATCACCCTGTTGAGTAATACAACTGGTGAAAATACTGGTGATCAGGATATTTCAGGTATTGCTACAAATGCAACAGCTATAGGATTAAACACTGCTAAAGCATGTATCTCTAAAACTACTGATGCTAGTAATGAAGGAAAAGTTCTTACAGCAACTTCTATAGCTGACACTTATACTTGGGAAATACCTACTGCATCACCAAATATCCCCGATTACGACTCTGGGAAAACTTATAGTGCTCTATCAGTAGTTTACGCCTTTGATGGATATATTTATAGAAGTTTGGTTGATAATAATATAGGAAACTTACCTGACTTAGTTAACGGAGTTTTTGAAAACTCTTTTTGGGAAATAATAGTGGAAGGGAAGGGAAGACCTTGGGATGCTTCAGTATACTATGTAGCTGGTAATGAAGTTTATCATAATGGTGAATCTTGGGAGTGTTGGGCTGATAATGCAAACAAAGAGCCTCAAAAAACATGGGTAAATGCTTATCACCATTGGCATATAAAAGGTACAACAAGTTACACGTACAGACTTATAATTACAGGATCAAATCAAATGTTATATGAAGATCCAACGCTATGGTTTGAAGCAGAAGGTTCCAGTAACATGAGACACACTAGGTTTAAAGTTGATGTTACTAATAATGGTACTCCTCACTATATAGGGGACGCTGGTTATCATACAAATCTAACAAAAGGAGTGACGTATTATATAAATATTAACTCTTCTTACAGTAGTGCTGGGAGGAGTAATTACGGAGCATTAAATTATTACTATAATTATTACTCTACATCGTTTATGCTAGGGAATAATAGATCTGGAGATTTAAATACTAGATATAGACGTGTCTGGGTAGAGTACGTAGGTGGTGGTAGTGATAATCAGATAGTAACAATAAAATGGGAGAGGTTATAATACGCTAAGTTTGGCAGAAATATATCGGTTCACCAAAAAAAACACAATCATCATCTAGGTATTACATCTACCAAAGATGCAGAAGAAAAATAAGAGTAAATATATAGCTTGAATAATTATGAATAATTAATAAAATTTATTAATGTTTAGTACTGACGTATCGTTACATAAAAAGCCAGTTATACCAACCTAAGTTTGCAAAGTAGTATAATTTGATAAATAAAGAGGAATAAGGCTGTTAATACCAATAAAAAAACATAAGCCAAAAAAAAGCAGTTCAATTATAAAACTGAACTGCTTAATGTAGCGAGAAGGGGGCACGATCCTCTGACCTCCGGGTTATGAATCCGACGCTCTAACCAACTGAGCTACCTCGCCATTTTGCGAGTGTAAAACTACATCTTTTTATTGGTACAGTGATATTTAAAAAGCTAAAAACATTAATTCACAAAACAAAAAAGCCAGTACAAAACTAATAGCACTGGCTTTCTATATTCAATATTATATCATAAGGATATTACCCTCCAATATTGAAACGTATATTTTAGTTTGCCAAGTCCAGAAAAGCATTTACTATCCTACCCAACGAACTCAATTCCTCTTTGCTCAAATAATTTTTGGAGATGTTGACGTCTGTTTTTATTATCTTACCTTCAGGAGAGTTTTTCCAACTGGTCAAACCCATTTTATCTTTGTTGCTGTCTGCTCTGTTTTATATTAGTTCAGTAGCAGTATATCCGTGGATACCAAAATGCAATTTGTTCTGTACCTTAGCAAAAAAGTTTCTTGTACTTACTACATCTATATTATAATCGAGATTTGTAGCGTAAATATCTGTTATTTTCTGATAAAACTTTCGTTCACTCAATCGTATCTCTCTTATTTCGGAAAGTAGTTCTTCAAAGTAATTTTCGTTGAGGTAAGAACCGTTTTCTAAACGTTTCTTGTCTAATACAAACCCTTTGGTAGCCCATTGCCTAAACTGAGTAGCTCTTATAGAATTGACCCTATACCCAACCGATATAATAGCTTCCAGATTGTAGAAATTAACACTTCTATTTACATCACGACCTCCTTCTAGCTGAACTATCCTGAATTTCCGGATAGTTGCTTTTTCTGTTTGTTCTCCCTGACTATATATGTTTTTCAGATGCTCGTTTATGGTACGTACATCTACTTCAAACAACTCACCCATCAATTTCTACTCAGCCAAATAGTCTCATCTTCATATCTTGCTTCTATACTATTTTCTCCTGCTTGCGAAGTGAATATCAAAAACTCAGCAGTGCTGTTTCTTATTAACTTCGATTGTTGTTTGACATGGTTGTTTGTTTTAAAAGCTTGTTCTTGTTTTGTCAAATATAAAAATTATATATCGCACTATGATGTATAATACCATTCTTTATACTAAGACATATAAGATAGCCATGATTAGGGTTCTAATCATGGCTATCTTATATGTCTTATAAATACTAGTTTATTTTTTATATATTAAAACTCTCCTTAATAATATCAACATAATCAAGTTTTTCCCAAGTAAAAGTCTCTACTTCTATCTCTACAGTATCACCATTAGGAGCCGTGTAGCTAACGGTTTTCACCTCAGGAGTTCTACCCATATGACCATAAGCAGCGGTTTCTAAGTATATAGGGTTTCTCAGTTTAAGTCTGTTTTCTATAGCTGTAGGCTTCATGTCAAATATCTCTTTGACCTTTTCGGCTATCTGTCCATCGTTTAGCTTTGTCTTACTAGTATGGTATGTGTTTACGAATATCCCCATAGGTTCTGCTACACCTATAGCGTAAGAAACTTGTACTAATATTTCGTCAGCAACACCAGCTGCTACTAAGTTTTTGGCTATATGACGAGTTGCATAAGCTGCCGAGCGATCTACTTTACTAGGGTCTTTTCCCGAAAAAGCACCACCTCCGTGAGCACCTTTACCACCATAAGTGTCAACGATTATCTTACGACCTGTAAGTCCACTATCACCATGAGGGCCTCCTATTACAAATTTTCCTGTAGGGTTTATATGGTATTTGATGTCGTCACCAAACAATGCTTGTATGTTTTGTGGAAGTGAAGCTATTACTTTGGGTAATAATATATTTAGTATATCACTTTTGATAGTAGCTAGCATTTTCTTCTCGTCTTGGTCAAACTCATCATGCTGGGTCGATACTACTATAGCTTCTATTCTTGCAGGTTTGTTATTGTCGTCATACTCTATAGTTACTTGACTTTTTGCATCAGGTCTTAAGTAGTTTATTTGCTTAGACTCTCTTCTTAATATTGCTAGTTCTTTAAGTATTCGGTGCGATATTTCTAAGGCAAGTGGCATATAGTTGTCGGTTTCGGATGTTGCATAACCGAACATCATACCTTGGTCACCTGCTCCTTGTTCTTCGCCTTCTGCCCTGTCAACTCCTCTATTTATATCTTCCGATTGCTCGTGAATAGCCGATATTACTCCACAAGAATTACCGTCGAACATATATTCTCCTTTGGTATATCCTATTTTGTTGATGGTATCTCTTGCTATTTTTTGCACATCGAGGTAAGTTTTGGACTTTACTTCACCGGCAAGTACTACTAGTCCTGTAGTCACAAGTGTTTCGCATGCCACCTTGGACTGCGGGTCGAAAGCCATAAAGTTGTCGATTATTGCGTCGGAAATCTGATCCGCTATTTTGTCTGGATGTCCTTCTGATACTGATTCTGAAGTGAAGAAATAACTCATATTTATTGTTTTTGTATTGAAAACTAAAGGTAAATGAGTCTGATTGCAGTCGTATAGTAAGTTCTGTTTTAGCTTTTTATAGAGGTAGCAATCAGTCAAATTAGTCCTCGAGATAATTTATGGTACAAACTTAATAAAAATATAATACAATAGTCCAAAGAAATGATTAAAAATATTAGATTTGCATAAAAACAAATTTACAGTGAATAGAATAAGAATAACTAAAGAGTTTAATTTTGAGACGGGGCATGCTTTGCATGGGTATGATGGTAAGTGTAAGAATATTCATGGGCATAGTTACAAATTGTTTGTTACGGTGATAGGTGTTCCTTTGCAAGACAGTAATCATGTCAAATACGGTATGGTTATAGATTTTAGTGATCTGAAGGCTATTGTTAACAAAGAAATAGTTGATAAGTTTGATCATGCTACGGTTCTTAATATGAACAGCCCTCATAAGAAATTGGGTGAAACTTTGCAGAAAGAAGGGCATAATATAATACTGGTAGACTATCAGCCTACTAGCGAAATGATGATAGTAGACTTTGTAGAGAGGATCAAACATAGTTTGAATGACCTTAATATAGACTTATTTTCGTTAAAATTACAAGAAACTAATTCCTCTTGTGCAGAATGGTTTGCAATGGATAATCTTTAGCCCAATAAAATAATGAAGTATATAAAAATATTGTTAACTCTACTTGTGTTAGCGTCTGTGGTTTCTTGTGGAAGTATTAAAGGAACTTCTTCGGTAGAAGGTAAGTCTAGTTATAAGAAGTCTTTGAAACTATATAAAAAGAATAAGGTTGCTTACGATAATCTTAGTTTCAAAAGTAAGGTTGGCGTGAAGGTTTCAGGAGGTTCTAGCGTAAGACTTAGCTCTACTCTAAAGATGAAAAAAGATGAGTTAGTTCTGTTTTCGGCTAGGGTTTTTGGTATGTCGGTACTGAAGGCTAAAGTAGACAGAGACAGTGTTTTTATGTATAACAAACATGATAAGAATTATATAATGAAACCTATAAGCCTTATTAATGATTTGTTCAATGTAGAGTTTTCGGTAAGCGATATTCAGAAGATATTTGAGGCAAAGGCAGTAGGTAGCTTAACCAAAAGGAATTTAAAACATTTAGAGACTACTGATAAAGGATATTTGGTAAAAGATAAAAAAATAGGTATTATATATGAGTTAGCCGCTAATGGAACTTTACTTAGTCAATCGTTCTCACATAAGAAAAATAAGGTTGTTTTGGAATATGCTAAATACGATGATCATGATGGTTTTATGTATCCTAAACAGATTGTTTTTAAGTATTTCAAGTCGGGGAAGATTAACTTTTCATTGACTATATATATTAGGTCAGTGGTTTGGAATAAGGAAAAAGAGACTTATAAATTTAAGATACCAAAAGGATATAAGGAGTTAAATATAATTTAGACTATGAATATACGTGTTTTTTTATTATTGTCGTTATTGTTTTTGGGCTTTACAGGTTTGCAGTCTCAGACTCGTAAGCAAAAGAACTTAGAGACTCGTAGATTGAGGTTGCAAAAAGAGATAAAGCAGGTAAATAAGCTTCTTTTTAATAATAAAGAGAAGGAGAAAGATTTGTTAGAACAGATAAAAGATATTAACCAAAGAATGGAAATCCGTAATAACCTGATAGAGGTTTTATGGGACGAGTACACTTTGGTAAATATAAAAATAATAGCCAGAAACAAGGAGATGGTCTTGTTGTCTGATGATTTGTCTGGAGCTAAAGACAGGTATTCTAAGCTTATATATGAGTCTTATAAAAACAGATCTTATAATAATAAATGGTTGTTTTTGTTGTCTTCTGAAAGTTTGGAGCAAGCTTATTTGCGTCTTCAATACACTAAGCAACATAGTTCTTATATAAGAAAGCAAGCTGTCTCTATTCAGGATAAAAAGATTGTTATAAAAGACTTGGCAGATAAACTATTACTAATAAAACAAGATAAAGAGCTATTGTTAGCCGATTATGAGCTAGAAAAGGATAAAATAGAGCAAGAGAAATTGTCTAAAGACGATATGGTATTGAATGTAAAAAAGCAAAGAAAATCGTATGTGTCGCAAATAAAAAAGAAGCAAAAGGAGGAAGATGATATAGATAAAGAGATAGAAGAAATAATAAGATTAGCTATTTTGAAGTCTAAAAAGAAGAATAAAGCCAAAGGGGGAGGTTTTGCATTAACTCCTAAAGCAAAGGCTTTAGCTAAGAGATTCGCATCAAACAAAGGAAAGTTACCTTGGCCTGTAAGTTCGGGAGTTGTAGTAAGGAAATATGGCATAAGTAAGCATCCTACTTTTAGAGGTATAACTATAAAGAGTAGTGGTATTCATATAGCTACCAAGTCAGGGTCTATGGCTAAGAGTATATTTGGAGGTACGGTGTTGAGTATTTTGTTAGACAAAGGAGGTAAAAAACAAGTTTTGGTTCAGCATGGTAATTATATAACTATATATAAAAACTTAGAAACTGTAGTGGTCGAAGATGGTCAAGAGGTAGAAGTTGGTGAGAGTTTAGGTAAGATATTTACTAATAAAGTGACTAATAAAACGATAATAGTACTTGCTATATTCAAAGAAACCAAAATAATAAACTCTAACGGTTGGCTGTTGAGGATGTAAGGAGGTTTTTGTTAAAGAAAGCTGAAATATAATAAAGGTATTCAATAAATTGTATATTTGTTTTATGAAACAAAGGTTAGGTAAACAACATAAATTAAAGAGCAGAAAGCAGATAGGAGAGTTGTTTTTGACAGGAGAAGTAGAGAAATCGTTCCCTATAAAAATGGTTTATCTTAAGGTGGAAGAACCAAAAGGAGACAGAGTACAAGTTGCTTTTTCGGTTCCTAAACGTAATTTCCCTTTAGCTTGTGATAGGAATAGAGTAAAAAGACAGATGCGTGAAGCGTATAGGTTGCATAAAGAATATCTGTATAATAATATAGAAGGTAATTATGCTATTATGTTTATATGTGTAGGTCGGGTTAAAATGAAATATGAAAAGCTAGACAGAGCTATGAAAGAAGTATTGTCAAGGTTAAAATAAAATATAAGGATATGAGTACAACAGATATTAAAAGGTCAAGATCGAGAGAGTCATCTAATGCTATAGGTAGAATATATATAGCAATGAGGCATTTGCTAAACCGTGGTTTTTATAAACCTATGGGTATTTCGGGGAAGACTCTGAGAGATTCTTTGTTGGAATTAAAACCAGAAATATACGGAAGTATAGCCGAAGATAGAGTAGAATTGGATGGTTTGGTTTATATAATAGAAAGGTTGCCTGAGGGAATAGAGCAATGTAGATATGTAAACATGACTGCCGATGAAGGCTTGTCTAACTCGTCTTTTGAAAATATAATTCCTCAGAAGCGTAGAAGAAATTGCTACAGAATAGACCGAGACCAGATGAATATAGAGATCACCAGAGGTCGTTCGGAAATTTACGATATACTTACGCATCTTACTTTCTTATTCATAGAGTCTCACAAGATAGCATCTAAGGTTTATTTGCCTAAAAGCGGAACATTTATAAGAGAATGGACTTATCTGGAAGATGTTGTTTTGACAGATAAAATATTAGATTCTTCAGAGAAAGATTTAGTTATAGCTCATTTATCCAATATTCTAGGGCGTTCGTTCAAAGAAGTTCAGTCTAGTTATGAATATTTCTGTACTGATGAAAACCCTAACAGGTTTCTACAATTAATATACTGGATGGGTCACTTGTCTATACGAGAAATAGTAGACGAAAAGAAAAGAGTTATTACTTTTAGTAATTTGTTAAATCAACAAATAGGACATCATATATACGGTGAAATATGGGCTAATACTATAAAAGATAAGCTTAAAGAAAACGATTTAATAGGTAGGCCAATACATATAATAAGTGCTAATATGCATAGTGTTATGAATTGTCTTTATGCTAAAAAGGCTTTACCTAATATGTATGACAAGGGTGATGAGTTCAAAATATACGAATTGCTTAGTGAGTCTAGTTCTGAGAAATATCAGAAGGAAGTGAAGAAACTTTCGGCAGATAGCGGGCTTATATACGTAAAGGATAGTTCAGGAACTAATATAAATGTACAGATAATTGATACTGAAAAAGTAGATTTTACGGGTACACCTTATGCTGATAGTAAAAAAGAAAAGCCAGTACTTATAGTTATGGATTATGCTTTTGGAGAGCAAGCATTTGAAACTATGGATGAGTTATTGAAACCTTACGATATAGAAGGGGAAAGGTTGTTTTTGGATGTGAAATCGGTTTCTATAATGGGTAAAGCAGGTATATTAGAAGGAGGAAAAGGAGATATAATGGTTCCTACAGCTCATATATTTGAAGGTACTGCCGATAATTATCACTTCGATAATCTTTTGAAAAAAGAAGACTTAGAAGGTTATGGAGTTAAAGTAATAGAAGGAGCTATGGTCTCTGTTTTGGGAACTTCATTGCAAAATAAAGATTTATTACAATACTTCTACGATTCTACTTGGGGAGTTATAGGTTTGGAGATGGAAGGAGCTCATTATCAGAAAGCTATACAGGCGGCTTCGATGATACGTAAGACTATATCCAAAGATATACAAGTAAGGTATGCTTACTATGCTTCGGATAATCCTTTGGAAACTGGAGGTACTTTGGCTTCGGGAGGTTTAGGTATGTCAGGAGTTAAGTCTACTTACCTAATAACAGAAAAAATATTAAAACAAATATTATAAAAAAACTTTGAAATTTGATTAATATGTATATATTTGTAAGTATAATTGCATGATTAAGATCTTTTCTTTTTAAATATGAAAAAATTCGCACTCTTAGGGTTGGCTGGTTATATAGCACCTCGTCATTTGAAAGCTATAAAAGATACTGGTAATGAATTGGTTGCCGCTTTAGATAAATTTGACAGTGTAGGTGTTATGGATAGTTATTTTCCGGATGCTGATTTTTTTACAGAATATGAGCGTTTCGATAGGCATATAGCCAAGATAAAACGAGAATCAGATGATTCTTTGGATTATATAAGTATTTGTACGCCTAATTATTTACACGATTCACATATACGTATGGCACTCAGAAGCGGTGTTAATGCTATTTGTGAAAAGCCATTGGTTTTAAACCCTTGGAATGTAGAAGCACTTAAAGATATAGAGAAGGAAACTGGTAAAAGGGTTTTTACTATTTTACAGTTACGCTTACATCCGGCTATAATTGAATTGAAAAAGAAGATAGATAGTTCCGAAAAAGATAAAGTATTTGATGTTGACCTGACTTATATAACCTCTAGAGGTAGCTGGTACTATGCTAGTTGGAAAGGAGAAGATGATAAATCAGGAGGAATAGCATCTAATATAGGTATTCATTTTTTCGATATGCTAATGTGGATATTTGGAGGCGTTGAAGAGAATATCGTTTATCAAAGAAGTCACGATAGAGCTTCGGGTTATCTTAAGTTAAAAAAAGCAAGAGTTAAATGGTTTTTGTCTATAAATTCGGAGGTTTTACCTGAACAATATAAAGAACAGAGAACATATAGGTCTATTACGGTTGATGGAGAAGAGGTGGAGTTTAGTGGAGGTTTTACTGACTTACATACTCATAGTTATAAGCACATACTTGAAGGGGATGGGTTTGGTTTAGACGATGCTCTTCCTTCTATAGAATTGGCGTATGAAATAAGAAATAAGGAATTGACCAAGCCTGACAAAAACAGTCATAAATTTATAAGTAAAGAACAAAGGAAACATCCTTTTAAAAAATAAAAAAAATGATAGAAAAAGAAAAAAAAGAAGTAAACGATGAAGTTTCAGTAAATGAGCTTTTGGAAGGAGTTGGTAAAATGTTTAGCGGTATGTTTTCTTTTTTTGGAAATATAATAAAGCAAATATTGCATTATTTTATACTCTTAATATTATTTTTCCGTAAAAATGTTTTGAAATTTGGGATAGCTTGTTTCTTGGGAGCTGTTCTGGGTTATATATTAGAAAAACAAGAAGGAGGAGTCTATGAATCGAGATTGTTTCTTAAGATAAATTTCGGAGGTTATAGTAATATGACTTCAAATATAGACTACTATAATAGCTTGTTGTCTAGCGAAGATAGTGACTTGTTTGCCGAAGAATTTGGAATTACTGAACAAGAGGTTCTCTCTATTAAGAAAATAGAGATAGAAAAGTCTATTGTGTCTAAAACAGAATCTTTAAAGAATTACAATAGTTATTTTAAGAAAGTAGATACTATTTTGAAGAGAGAACTACCTTTCGAAGATTATTTGAATTATGAAGATGTCTTAGTACCTGTATATTGTAATATAAGAGTAAAATCAACAGATGTTAATGTGTTTAAAAAGCTAACTAAAACTATGGTTAATTCTCTGGAAAATAATGTTTTTTTGAGGAATAAAAAACATAAGACTAATGAGATGACTGCCTTTTTATTGAATTCGTATAGTAACTCTCTGACAGAAATAGATAATATAAACGAAGCATATAGGCTTGCCTTGTCTGATTCTTATTCTGAAAACAATACCGATAAAAACACACCACTTATTTCTTTACAAGGAAATGATAATGTTAGGAATCTGGATTTAAAGACTTTTGGAATGAAAGATAGACTATTAGAAAAAATAGATTTTGAAAAGTATAAAATGATGAATTCTTCTAGTATTGTAGATGTTATATCCGATTTTAATAAAAGAGGAGCTTTAAAAAAGGCTATAAAAGATAAAAAAATGTTTAATTATTCTATTTTGGCTTTTTTAGGTGTTTTTTGCGTGTTAGTTCTTTTAGAATTTGATAAATATTTAAAAAACTATAAAGGAATAGAATGATAAGTAGAATTTTAGTTACAGGTGGCTTAGGTTTTATAGGTTCTCATTTTTTGGATTTATTGCTTAAAAATGAAGAAGAAAATGTGGTAATTGTAAATTTGGATGCTTGCACTTATGCGGCAGATATTTCGTTAAATAAACAATTTGAGAAACACAGTAACTATAAATTCATAAAAGGATCAATAACCGATAGAGCTCTATTAAAAGAATTATTCTTAGAATATAAGTTTGACAGTGTGTTTAACTTTGCTGCCGAAACACATGTTGATAATTCTATTTCAGGCCCAGGAGTTTTTGTAGATACCAATGTAATGGGGACTTTTAGTTTGCTCGAAGAATCTAGATTGTTTTGGGAAGCTAACAATCTGATGAAGATATCGAAGTTTTTACATGTATCAACCGATGAGGTTTATGGTCAGCTAGGTTCTGTTGGAATGTTTACCGAACAGACTCCTTATGCTCCTAACAGTCCTTATAGTGCTAGTAAGGCTAGTTCGGACTTTATGGTCAGGAGTTATCATCATACTTACGGTATGAATACTTTTATTACTAATTGTTCTAATAATTTCGGGGCAAGGCAAAATGACGAAAAACTGATACCTACTATAGTTCGTAAGGCTATAAATGGAGAAGAAATACCTATATATGGTAATGGTAAAAATATAAGAGATTGGCTTTTTGTAGAAGAACACTGTGAAGCTATATTTGAAGTTTTTAAAAAGGGTAATAGTGGCGAATCATATAATATAGGTTCTTATAATGAGAGAACTAATATCAATATAGCCAAAGAAATATGTAATGTGTTAGATGAGAGCTTACCTAAGAAGGATGGTTTGTCTTATTCTGATCAAATAAAGTTTGTAATAGATAGAAAAGGGCATGATTTTAGGTATGCGATAGATGCTTCCAAAATAAAGAAAACTATTGGGTGGAGCTCTAAAAAACAGTTCAAAAAAGAATTGAAAAATACCATTGATTGGTATGTTAATAAGTATAAAATATAGTACATTTACTTTTCGTTATTACAGAAATTAAGTTCTATAAAGCGATAAGATTAAAGTATTGAAGTATAGGTTTTTATTTATATGGAGAGTCGAATAATGTGACTCACCAAGACGAAGTCATGTAAGGATATGAAAGGAATAGTACTAGCAGGAGGTATGGGAACAAGGTTGTACCCTATAACTATAGCGGTGAGCAAGCAATTGTTGCCTGTTTATAATAAGCCTATGATTTATTACCCAATAGCAACTCTTATGGAATTAGGAATTAGAGATATTCTAATAATAACTAATCCCAAAGATTTACCACTATTTGAAACTTTATTAGGTGATGGTGATAAATATGGTTGCTCGTTCCAGTATATAATACAGGATAAGCCTAGAGGTATTGCTGATGCTTTCATAGTAGCAGAAGAATTTATCGCTAAAGACTCAGTAGCTCTTATATTGGGTGATAATATATTTCATGGAAACGGATTATCTGATATTAATATAGATAAGCTAGAAAATAATTCAGGGCTTATATTTGCTTACAGAGTTAATAATCCGAACAGATATGGGGTTGTAGAGTTTGATGCTGATGGAAATGCTATTAGTATAGAAGAGAAACCTAAAAATCCTAAGTCTCAATATGCTGTTCCTGGTATTTATTTTTACAGTAATAATGTAATAAATATAGCCAAAAGTATAGAGCCTAGCGATAGAGGGGAGCTTGAAATAACTGATGTCAATAATCACTATCTTAAAGCAGGAAAACTAAAAGTTCAAACTTTGGATGAAGGGACAGCTTGGTTAGATACTGGGACTTTTTCTTCTCTGATGCAAGCAGGGCAGTTTGTGCAGGTGTTAGAAGAAAGACAAGGAATTAGGATAGGTTCGCTAGAGGATGCGGCTTACAAAAAAGGATATATAAATATAGAGCAGTACAATAAACTAATATCTAAATAATGGATATATTTCATTCAAAACTTGAAGGTTGTTTCGTATTGACTCCTAATGTTTTTAGAGATGACAGAGGTTACTTTTTCGAGAGTTTTAATGCTGATTTATTTAAAAAAACAACAGAATTAAATATTGACTTTTGTCAAGACAATGAATCTTATTCTGAAATAAATACAATAAGAGGTTTACACTATCAAGTAGGAAAGAAGTCACAATCTAAATTGGTAAGAGTTGTAAGTGGTGAGATATTGGACGTGGTAGTAGACCTTAGAAAAGAATATGAAACTTACGGTCAATATTTTTCGGTAAAGATATCATCAGAAAACAAAAAACAATTATTTGTGCCTAAAGGTTTTGCTCATGGTTTTAAAGTTATAAGTAAAACTGCATTAGTAGTATATAAATGTGATGAGTTTTACGATTCTAATTCGGAAAGAGGGATTAGATATGATGATAAAAGCTTGAATATAGATTGGGAGTTGATAGCTGATAAAAATCTTATAATTTCCGAGAAAGATTTGAGTTTCCCTGACTTTATTTTATGAAAAGAATACTTGTAACAGGAGGCGATGGTCAATTAGCTTTGAGCTTGAGAGAGATAGTAGCTGATAAAGACAATGAGTATGTTTTTGTAAATAGAGAAGAGTTAGATATAACAGATCATAATAAAGTTAGTTCGTTTATAGAAAGTAATAATTTTGATTTTTGTATAAACTGCGCTGGTTATACCAACGTAGAAAAGGCAGAATCGGAAGTGGAGAAATCTTTTGAGATAAACGAGAAAGCAGTTTCCAACTTAGCTAAGGCCTGTAATAAAAATGATATTGTTTTAATACATATTTCAACAGATTATGTATTTGAGGGACTTTCAGACAAACCATATAAAGAAGAGGATATAGCTAATCCGATAAATGTATATGGAAAATCTAAGTTAGCAGGAGAATTAGAATTACAAAAACAAATTGATAAGTATTATATAATCCGTACATCATGGATTTATAGCCAATTTGGAAGTAATTTTGTAAAAACCATGTTGAGATTGTCTAAAGAAAAAGACGAGATACAGGTGGTTTCAGACCAGATAGGTACACCTACTTACGCTAAGGATTTATCCTTGTTTATCGTATACTTGATAAATAACAATAGTGAATATGGTATTTATAATTACTCGGGATTAGGTAGTACTAGTTGGTTTGGTTTTGTAAATGAAATATATAAATTGAAAAATATTACTACTAAAGTTTGTAGTAAACAAAGTGATAAAAGAGTAGTTAAGAGGCCTAGATATTCGGTATTAGACAAGTCGAAGGTTTTAAAAGATTTTAAAATAAAAAAATGGGAAGACAGTTTAGCTTCCTTCTTAAAAATATATGAGTAAAATAATAAACGTAATACTTAGTGGAGGGTCGGGAACTAGACTTTGGCCTTTGTCAAGGAAAACAAATCCTAAGCAGTTTTTACAGATTTTTGATAATAAATCGTTGTTTCAGCATACGGTAATCAGAAACAAAGACTTTGTAGATAGCTTTATGTTGATAACCAATGGAAGTCAATATAGGACAGCTGAAAAACAAATAAAGGAATTAAAATCAGATTTTTCTAGTAAAATAATAGAACCAGTGGGTAGGAATACGGCTCCTGCTATTGCTTTAGCATGTTTTGATGCTTTAAAAGATGACTCTATTTTGTTTGTAACTCCGTCGGACCATATGATAGAGGATATGGAGATATACGGACAGTCTATAAGTAAGGCTGTAAAATTAGCAGAATCGGGTAGTTTGGTTACATTTGGTATGCGTCCTACTTATCCTGAGACAGGATTTGGTTATATAGAAAGTAATGGCGAAGAGGTATTGAGTTTTAGAGAAAAACCAGATTTAAAAACAGCTAAGCAGTTTTTGAATCAAGGTAATTTCCTTTGGAATAGCGGTATGTTTTGCTTTAAAGCATCTGTATTCTTAGAAGAATTAAAAAAATATAGAGGAGATATTTATCATGCATCAAAGAAGGCTTACGACTCTATGGAGAGCGGTAAAGTTGATTTGGACTTGATGAAAGCAATACCTGAAGAAAGTATAGATTATGCAGTATTTGAGCATAGTGACAAGATAAAAACAGTGAATTCTACTTTTTATTGGACCGATTTGGGTTCTTTTGACTCACTTATAAATTACCAGACTACCAGAGGTAATATAGATGGAGTAAAAGAAATAGAAGGTGTCGGTAACGATAATTCTTATCATTTTGGTAAAAAACCAGTTTATGGATATGGAATCAAAAACACTGTTTTGGTAGAAACAGAAGATTGTATATTAATGCTACCACTTAATTCGGCAAAAGGAATAAAAGAGGTTTACAATATGGTGAAGTTAGAGAATAAAAAACTGATAGAGTAAAATAATATATGTTGAATATAGAAAATTTCATTTCCGAACATATAACAAAACGTACTGAAAGTATGTTTTTGTCTGATTTGAAAGCTAATGCTGAGGTGTTATCGGAAGAAATAGAAGGTAAATCGGTGTTAGTTATAGGTGGGGCAGGAACTATAGGTAGTTCTTATATTTTTGCTTTATTACCATTTAAACCAAAGTCATTGACAGTTGTAGATATCAATGAAAATGGTCTTACTGAGTTGACACGTGATATCAGAAGTTCTGATATTATGGGTAGTTCGGTAGAATTCAAGACTTATCCGATGAATTATTCTGATAAAGTTTTTAAAAAAATGTTTATAGCTAATAAAGGCTTCGATATAGTAGCTAATTTTTCGGCTCATAAACATGTTAGAAGCGAAAAAGATATTTATTCGGTAGAGGCTTTGCTTAGGAATAATGTGATAAATGCTAAGGGTTTATTGGATTTATTGTTGGAGTATACTCCTAAACATTTCTTTTGTGTATCGACCGATAAGGCTGCTAACCCTGTTAATATAATGGGAGGGAGCAAGAAGATAATGGAAGATATGATAATGGCATATTCGGATATATTGCCAATTACAACCGCAAGGTTTGCCAATGTGGCTTTTTCGAACGGTTCGTTACCTTATGGTTTTATAGAGCGTTATGCCAAAAACCAGCCAATATCGGCGCCTAACGATGTTACTAGGTATTTTGTATCGCCTATAGAGAGTGGGCATATATGCTTGATGGCTTGTATTCTTGGAAAATCAGGAAGTATTTTCTTTCCGAAGTTAAGAAAAGAGCAAGAAATGACTTTTTCGGCAATAGCAGAGGAGTTTATAAAAGAAATGGGACACGATTTGGATTATTGTAAATCGGATAAAGAAGCATTATCGAAAAAAATAGATAAGGAAAATAAATATCCTGTTCATTTTTCGGGCAGTAATACTACGGGAGAAAAGGATTATGAAGAGTTTTATACCGAAAAAGAAAAAGTTAATATGGATAGATTCTCGTCATTGGGAATAGTCGATGTTAGCGATATAAAAACTATAAATGAAGTAAATATTCTTTTGGAATCGTTCGAGAAATTATTTGAATCGGATGATACCAAAAAAAGCGAAATAGTAGAATTGATGAGTGACTTTTTAGGAAACTTCGATCATAAAGAGTTGGGTATGAATTTAGATTCGAAGATGTAATGATAGATAAATTAGTTAAATATATACGAGAAATTTATAGTGTTAAAGAATCATTTTTACCTCTACACGAACCTAGATTTTTAGGGAATGAGAAAAAATACCTAAATGAGTGCATAGACTCTACTTTTGTATCGAGTGTAGGTAAGTTTGTAGACAAGTTTGAAGCAATGATTTGCGAGATAACAGGAGCCAAATATGCGGTTGCGACCTCTAACGGAACATCAGCTTTGCATATAGGTCTTGTTTTGGCGGATGTTAAGCAAAACGATTTGGTTATAACACAGGCTTTAACTTTTGTAGCTACCGTAAATGCACTCAAATATACTGGAGCTACTCCTGTATTTGTAGATGTTGATAAAGATACTATGGGATTGTCTCCTAAATCACTTCTAGAGTTTTTGAAAGAAAATACTAGTTTTATAGATGGTAAGTGCATCCATAATAACACTAAAAAACAGATAAAAGCCTGTGTTCCTATGCATACTTTTGGGCATGCTTGTAGAATAGACGAGATAGTCGAAATATGTAATAAATACAATATAAAAGTAGTTGAAGATTCGGCAGAATCGTTAGGGACTACATATAAAAACAAACATACAGGTACTTTCGGAGATATGGGTGTTTATAGCTTTAACGGAAATAAAACTATTACCTGTGGTGGTGGTGGTGTACTAGTTACTAACGATGAGGCTTTAGCAAAAAGAGCTAAACATATAACTACTACGGCTAAAGTTCCACACAAATGGGAGTACGACCACGATGAAGTAGGTTATAATTACAGAATGCCCAATATAAATGCAGCACTTGCTTGTGCTCAGTTAGAACAATTAGATGGTTTTATAAATAATAAAAGAGAATTATCAGGTTTATATAAAACGTTTTTTGAAGGGCAGGAAAATATAGAATTTAGAATAGCACCAAAAGATTCGGATTCTAATTATTGGTTGCAGGCTGTTTGTTTAGAAGATAAACAAGCTAGAGACGAGTTTTTGGACAAAACTAATGCAGAAGGTATAATGACTAGGCCTATATGGACGCTTATGAATAAAGTGAAAATGATTGGTGAATTTATACAAGGAGATTTGTCAAACTCAGAGTGGTTAGAAGATAGGATAGTTAATATAACTAGTAGTGTAAGGATATAATGAAAAAAGATATTGTACTAATAGGAGCTGGAGGACATTGCAAATCGTGTATTGATGTAATTGAACAAACAGATAAATACAATATTGTAGGTATTGTTGATAAAGAAGAATTAAAAGGTAATTTCATTTTAGGATATGAAATAAAATGGACTGATGATGATTTGGAAGAATTATCTACTAAATATAATGATTTTGTAATAACGATAGGACAAATCGAGACTTCTAAAATTAGAAAAAGAATATTTGAAGAACTTAAAAACCTTAAAGTTAATATACCGAGTATAATTTCACCATTGGCATATGTTTCTAAGCATAGTACAATAGGTGAAGGAACAATGATATTTCATGGAGCTATTGTTAACGCAGGAGTAACTATAGGAAATAACTGTATAATAAACACCAAATCGTTAATAGAACACGACTCTGTAATAGGTAGCGATTGTCATATCTCTACAAATACAGTTGTCAATGGAGGTGTTGATATAGGTAATAATGTTTTTGTAGGTAGTGGTTCTGTAACCAAAGAGGCTATAACTATAGTTAGTAATGTTATAGTTGGAGGAGCCTCTTTTATAAGAAAAAGCATACAAAAAGAAGGTGTATATTCAGGTAACCCAACAAAGAAGTATAAGTAATGAAGAAAGTATATATAATAGCAGAGGCAGGGGTTAACCATAATGGTGATATTAATTTGGCCAAGAAGCTAATTGATGTAGCAGTAGAATCTAATGCTGATGCTGTGAAATTTCAGACATTTAAGGCTGAAAACTTAGTGTCTAAAAAAGCTTCTAAGGCAGACTATCAATTAGAAACTACTGAAGGAGCAGAATCTCAATTTGAGATGATAAAAAAGCTAGAATTAGACTTAGATACTCATAAGATATTAATAGACTATTGTAATAGTAAAAATATAGAATTTCTATCTACGCCTTTCGATTTGGAAAGTATAGATTTGTTATTTTCATTAGGAATTAAAACGTTTAAAATACCCTCGGGAGAGATTACTAATTTGCCTTATTTGGAGAAAATAGGTAAGCTTAATCTGAGTGTTATATTATCGACAGGGATGTCTACTTTGGCAGATGTAGAGTCTGCATTTAATGTATTGTTAGACAATGGTACAGATAAAAACAATATAACTATTCTACACGCAAACACCGAATACCCTACACCCTACAAAGACGTTAATTTGAATGCAATGTTAACAATGGGACAGGCTTTTGGAGTCAAATACGGATATTCAGACCATACATTGGGAATAGAAGTCCCTGTGGCTGCCGTAGCAATGGGAGCTTCGGTTATAGAAAAACATTTTACTCTTGACAAGACTATGGAAGGTCCTGATCATAAAGCTAGTTTAGAACCAGAGGAACTTAAACAAATGGTTTTATCTATCAGGAATATAGAGCAATCTATGGGTAGTTTTGTTAAAAAAGTAAGCGATTCGGAAAGGAAAAATATGCTAATAGCTCGTAAGGGAATAGTTGCCAATGTAGAAATAAAAAAAGGAGATATTTTAACTAAAGAAAACTTACATATAAAAAGAACAGGTTCGGAGAGTATCAGCCCTATGCGTTGGTATGAGGTGATAGGTAAGACTGCAATTAAAGATTTTAATGAAGACGATACTATTAGTATATGAAAAGAAAAATATGTGTTGTAACTTCTACTAGAGCCGAATACGGATTGTTAAGACCACTTATATCGAAATCATCTATAAATGAGAATATAGAGTTACAATTAGTAGTAACAGGTTCGCATTTGTCTGTAGAGTTTGGGCTTACATATAAAGAAATAGAAAAAGACGGTTTTAGAATAGACAAAAAGATAGAAATGTTGTTGTCTTCGGACTCTGATATTGCTGTATTGAAATCGATGGCTTTGGCTCAATTGTCTTTTGCAGATACTTTTGATAATTTGAGACCAGATATAATAGTTGTTTTAGGAGATAGGTTTGAGTTATTACCTATAGTTTCATCGGCTTTGGTTCTGAAAATACCAGTAGCACATATACACGGAGGAGAAACTACCGAAGGAGCATTGGATGAGTCGGTAAGACATGCTGTAACCAAGATGTCGCATATACATTTTCCATCTCACGAAGTATATAAAAATAGAATTGTTCAATTGGGAGAAAACCATAAGAGGGTATATAATGTAGGTTCTTTGGGTTATGAAAATATAAAAAACACTACTCTTTTAACTAAAACTGAATTTGAAGATTCGATAAATTTCAAATTGGCAAGTAAAAATATACTAGTAACATATCATCCTGTAACTTTAGAATTTGATACGGTAGAGGAGCAATTTAATGATATATTAGAAGTTTTAGATGGTTTAGAAGATACACATATTATTTTCACTAAGGCAAATGCAGATGCTGGAGGTAGAGTAGTAAACGAAATGATAGATAAGTATGTTTCAGCTAATGAGAGTAAAGCAGTAGCCTTTCATTCCTTAGGACTTAAAAGATATTTGTCGGCACTAAGTCACGTTGATTGTGTTTTGGGTAATTCATCGAGTGGATTGTTAGAAGTTCCTTATTTTGATATACCTACTGTTAATATAGGAGATAGACAAAAAGGAAGGCTAAGAGCAGATACGGTTATAGATACTGATAATAGAAAGGAAAATATTATTAAGGCTATAGATAAAGCATTAGATTATTCACATAAATTTGATGATTCGAATATTTCAGATTATAATGTGTCAGATAAAATAGTAAAAGTATTAGAGAGTATAGAATTGAAAGGTATATTGAAAAAGAAATTCTACGATTTAAAAATAAAATAAAACCAACAAGATTTGAAAAACTGGAAAAATAATATAATTGCATCTTCTGATAATTTGGAAGTAGCTATTTCTAGATTAAACGACTCAGATACATCTATTATGCTATTGTTTGTGGTAGATGAACAAAATAAATTGATAGGAACTATTTCTGATGGAGATATACGTAGGACATTGGTCGCCAAATCTGATTTGAGTGTAAATGTATTAGAAGTTATGAGTAATGACTTTTCATTTCTTGAAGAAGGAGAAGATAATCAGCCTAAATTTTTAGAATTAGAAGGCACTAAGAAGAATATAGTACCAGTTTTAAATAAAAAAGGAGAAATAGTAGATGTTTTTAATCTGCTAGGTAAAAAGGGTTTGTTGTCGGTAGATGTAGCTATGATGGCAGGAGGTAAAGGAGAAAGACTTATGCCACTTACTGAAAAAATACCTAAACCATTGTTAGTAGTAGGTGATAAGCCTATAATAGAACATAATATAGATAGATTGTCGCTGTTTGGGGTTAAGAAATTTAATATATCTATTAATTATTTGGGAGAACAATTAGAAGATTATTTTGGAGATGGTTCTAGTAAAGAAATAAATATTTCATACCAAAAGGAGAAGAAAAGACTAGGAACTATAGGTTCTGCTAGCTTGATAGAAAGTTATAGCAACGATATAGTTTTGGTTATGAATTCGGATATATTGACCGATATAGATTATTCTGATTTTTATAGAGAATTTTTAGAATCAAAAGCTGATATGTTAGTAGCTACAATTCCGTATCATGTAGATATACCTTATGGAGTATTAGAAATGTCAGATGGAGTTGTTGTTTCATTAAAGGAAAAACCAAGATATACTTATTATTCTAATGCTGGCATTTATCTTATAAAGAAAAATATACTAGAAGCCTTAAAAAAAGAAGAGCACTATGATGCTACCGATCTTATAGAGGATTTGATAAAAAGAAATAAAAAAGTATCCACTTATACTATAAATACTTATTGGTTAGATATAGGTAAACATGCCGATTTTGAGAAAGCTCAGCAAGATGTTAAACATTTGAATTTACTATAATAATGAGGACATTAGTTGTAATTCCTGCAAGGGGAGGTTCTAAAGGTGTTCCTAGGAAAAATATAAAATTACTCGGTGGAAAACCTTTGATAGAGTATTCTATTTCCGTTGCTAGGGAAATATTTAAAGATGAAGATATTTGTGTTTCTACTGATGATAAAGAAATAAAAGAAATAGTAGAGAGTTTAGGTTTAAAGGTTCCTTTTTTGAGACCTGATAGTTTGGCAACTGACAAGTCAGGTAGTTATGAAATGTTATTGCATGCACTGAATTTTTATGAAAGTAAAGGTGTAAAATACGACAATATATTGTTATTACAACCTACCTCGCCTCTAAGGAAATCTGAACAAGTAAAAGAGGCTATTTTGTCTTATAAATCAGGTTTAGATATGGTGGTTTCTGTAAAAGAAACTAAATCAAATCCGTATTATAACTTATATGAAGAAGATAAAAATGGATATTTGTCAATTTCTAAGAAGGGAGATTTTACACGAAGACAAGACTGTCCTAAGGTATGGGAATATAATGGAGCTATATATATAATAAATATAGATTCATTAAAAAAAATGAGCTTAGGAGAGTTTACTAAGGTAAAACATTATGAAATGGATGAAATAACATCGATGGATATAGATACTCCCTTAGATTGGGAGGTAGTTAAAGGATTAATAAAATAATATGTTTTTTAACACTTAAAATACATGGATATATCCTACTTATGTGAAGATAAGCATCTTAATGGAAAAGCAATAAAAACATTTATAAAAGATATAAATAATACATTTTAATTGTGTATTTTTAAAAAAAAAATGCTGATTTACTTAAATGCTATGAAGTAGATAAATAACATCCAAATATATCTCATTATATAAAAATATATAAGATTGGAATGTGTAATTCAGAATAAAACAATAAACTTATTAATCTTTGCCAGGGAATATCAACCTAGGTTAAGAGGTTGTAAATAAAAAATAACTTTGTAGGCTTTAGGAAAAGCTTTGAAGGGAGTCATAAAATGTGACTCACCATGACGAAGTCTTGTCTAGAAGGTGAGTTTTTTTAAAGAATAAATTAATAATAGAGGTAATTCTCATTATATAAAAATAATATGCTAGATTTAAACGGAAAATCAATACTAATAACAGGAGGAACAGGTTCTTTTGGTAAAATGTTTACTAAATTAATATTAGAGAGAAACCCTGATGTAAAGCGTTTGGTTATATTGTCGAGAGATGAGCAAAAACATTTTAATATGGCTATGGAATTTCCTGAAACAAAATATCCTGCAATGAGGTATTTTATAGGTGATGTTCGTGATAAAGACCGTTTGATGCGTGCTTTTGAAGGGATAGATATAGTAATACATGCAGCAGCTATGAAGCATGTTCACTTAGCAGAATATAATCCTTCGGAATGTATAAAAACTAATATTAACGGAGCCGAAAACGTAATAGCAGCAGCTATACAATGTGGTGTCCAGAATGTAGTAGCACTGTCGACAGATAAAGCATGTGCACCTATAAACCTTTATGGAGCAACTAAACTTACTTCAGACAAATTGTTTATAGCAGCAAATAATATAAAAGGATTTAGAGATTTGAAGTTTTCGGTAGTTCGTTATGGTAACGTAATGGGCTCTAATGGTTCGGTAATGCCATTTTTCTTAAATAAGAGAAAAGAAGGAGTTTTACCAATAACCGATATGGAAATGACAAGGTTTAATATCTCGTTACAAGATGGTTGTCAGATGGTATTTGACGCTATAGAAAAAGCATGGGGAGGAGAATTATTCGTACCAAAAATACCTTCTTACAAAATAGTAGATGTAGCTACGGCTATAGGTCCTAACTGTAAACAAGAAGAAGTAGGAATAAGACCTGGAGAGAAACTTCACGAAGAAATGATAACAGTTTCGGATGCTATGAATACTTACGATAT
>JABSPL010000062.1 GCA_013215105.1 Flavobacteriaceae bacterium | reverse complement strand
TGTGACGATGAAGAAGAGATTAAAAATAATATTGAATTCACTTTAACGGAGTTTAATATAGGTATAACTTCAGCTACTGCCGAGGTTATTCTTGAAGATATTGAAGGTTATAGTATAGAGAATTCAGGAGTGGCTTATGCTACTAGTGAAACCCCTACTACCGACGATATGACCTATGCAGCTCAATTCGAAGATAAAAAAATATCTGTTAATTTGAGTGACTTGACAGCTGATACTACATACTATGCCAGAGCATATGTTAATGTAGGAGACAATGTTTTGTATTCTTCTCAAATATCTTTTAAAACTAAGGCAATAGATGAGGCTAGTCCTACTCTTATGACTCCTGTATTTGAAGGAGTGAGTGCTACTAAAGTCTCTGTTGAGTCTAATTCTGTTAATAATGCTGATTACGGAACTATTTCTGAAGTAGGTTTTGTGTTTATGAAAGATGGTGAGGATGGTCTTATGACTAATGTAGAGACTAGTGATTTTTCTTCTTTTTCGGCAGAGTTTGACGTTATGCAAGGTGAAAGCTATAGTGTAAAGTCGTATGCTGTTAACGAATTCGGGACTTTCTATAGTGAAGTGACAGCTATAGTAGCTGACTGGGTTGAAGAATCTACTCCTCTTATGACAATAGAAGCTCCTTCTGATATAGCAGATACTACTGCTAGCTTTATGGCAGAAATTACAGACGACAAAAATCAAGATATAATAAGTAAAGGTTTTGTATATGGTACTTCAGAGCAATTAGAAGAAGGAAGTATAACAGTAGAAAGCGGAAATGAAAGTTTTAGTTTTGATGTACAGAACTTAGAAGGTGGAACTATGTATTATGTGAAGGCTTACGCCGAAAACATGTATGGAAAGTATTATAGTGAAATAGTTTCTTTTACTACTGAATATACTGAAAAAATAAAAGAAGGAGATGCTTTTCTTAAAAGTCAAGCTGAAGTGGATGCTTTTGTAGCTGAAAAATACACTTCTATATCTGGATCATTGATGATATCTGCCTTTGATCCAAATAGTGGCCCTCCAGGAGTACGTTTTAGTGTAGCTGCAAATAGAATGCCGGGTCCCCCTGCAACTGATATTAATGACTTAAGTGGTTTGATTTCTATAAAAACAGTTGAGTTATCTGTTTTTATATTTGGTAATCCTAATCTAACTAGCTTAGAAGGCTTGGGGAATATTAATTTTATAATGAACGATGGACCTCCTATGGAAGAGGAGCCTCCTATGGAAGAGCCTCCTATGGAAGAGCCTTCAGGATCTTTTATTATAGTATATAATCCTTCTTTGATTAATCTAATAGGTTTAGAATCATTAACAAATGCTACTCTAATAGATATAGCATACAATGATAAACTGACTAGCCTAGATGGTTTAGATAATCTTGTTTACATAGAGGAAGTTTATATATCAGACAACGAGTTGTTATCTAATTATAGTGCTTTAAGCTCACTTGTATCTGCATCTGAGGATGAAGAATCTGGTTTTGAATTGGATTTCACGACAGATTATAACCTGTATAATCCTTCTTTCGGAGATCTAATAAATGGGAAATTCGATATTACTGATCAAGAAAATGTGGTAGATGAGACTGCTATTTTATGGCAAGGACCAACTATGACTTTCATCAAAGTGGACGGAACTGATTCTTCTTTAGCTGAAAATAGAGATTTGATAACTCCAAATGTTTCTATAACTAGAGATGATAATGGATATGTTTATAGTTATTTTAATGTGTATCCAGATCCTAATGCTCCTCCTCTTATGGGGCCTGACCCTACTCTTATAATATGGGCAGAAGGAAGTATATCGGATGGTGTTAGTAGTTTGTTTTTTAAGAATTTATATGATTTAACGCCAGAGTTTGACGACGGTACATTTCTAATAGGAAAAAATTTGGTTCTGTATTTGACAGGCGATGATATATACATAGATGTTAAATTTACTTCTTGGAGTGGTGATGGAAGTGGATTTAGTTATGAAAGATCTACCGCTACTACTGTAGAGTAATATTATATATGACTATATAAGAATAATATATAGATTTTAAAAAGGGATATGTTTCATTTGGTGAAACATATCCCTTTTTTTTGGTGTGCCGTGCATGGTTATTGGCTATATTAGGCTTGCTAGAGATACTAGAAATCAATTAAGTTCACAAAACATATCTGTTAATTGTCTTTAAACTATATAATTAAGGTTGATTTAGTATTTTTTTTGTTTATTAAGCTAAAATCATTACTTTTGACTTCGAATTTGTAGTATTACTACATTAATGATGTCGAATATAAATAAAAAAATAAAAACCCTAAAAATGAAAAAATTAATTTATGCGATAGCTATGGTGATGCTATTTGCAAATTGCGACGATGAAGAAGAGATTAAAAACAATATTGAATTCACTTTAACGGAGTTTAATATAGGTATAACTTCAGCTACTGCCGAGGTGATACTTGAAGATATTGAAGGTTATAGTATAGAGAATTCAGGAGTGGCTTATGCTACTAGTGAAACCCCTACGACCGACGATATGACCTATGCAGCTCAATTCGAAGATGACAGAATATCTGTTAATTTGAGTGACTTGACAGCTGATACTACATACTATGCCAGAGCATATGTTAATGTAGGAGACAATGTTTTGTATTCTTCTCAAATGTCTTTTAAAACTAAAGCAATAGATGAGGCTAGTCCTATTCTTATGACTCCTGTTTTTGAAGGAGTGAGTGCTACTAAAGTCTATGTAGAATCTAATGCTGTTAATAATGCTGATTACGGAACTATTTCTGAAGTAGGTTTTGTATTTATGAAAGATGGTATGGCCGATGTTACTACTATGGTAGAAACTGAAGATTTTTCTTCTTTATCTGCAGAGTTTGAAGTTGTTCAAGGAAATACTTACAGTGTAAAATCGTATGCAGTTAACGAGTTCGGAACTTTCTATAGTGAAGTGACTGCTATAGTAGCTGACTGGGTTGAAGAATCTACTCCGCTTATGACAATTGGAGCTCCTTCTGATATAACAGATATGACTGCTACATTTACAGCAGATGTCACAGATGACAAAGACTATAATATACTAAGTATAGGATTTGTTTATGGAACTTCAGAAGAATTAGAAGAGGGAAGTATAACAGTAGAAAGCGGAAATGAAAGTTTTAGTTTTGATGTGCAGAACTTAGAAGGTGGAACTATGTATTATGTGAAGGCTTACGCCGAAAACATGTATGGTGTCTTCTATGGAGAAACTATTTCTTTTATGACTGAGTATACTTACAAAGAACATGACGGAGATGTTATTCTTGGAAGCCAAGAAGATGTAGATATGTTTGCCTCTGAAAAATATACCGATATAGATGGTAACCTAACTATAGGTGTTTATCAGGATGAGGATGAGGATGAAGATGATCGTAGAGCTTATGTAGAAGCTATCTCTAATAAAAAACGACGTTCAGCTAGAGTAAATACAGAATATCGCATGGAAGAACCTGATATGCCTACTTCAGATATATCAGATATAAGTGGTTTAATTTCTGTATCATCTATTAAAGGATCCTTAGATATTGTTGGAAACCCTAACCTAACAAGTCTAGAAGGTTTAAATAATGTCAATTTAATAATATCAGAAGGACCTCCTATGGAAGGACCTCCTATGGAAGGACCTCCTATGGAAGGACCTCCTATGGAAGGGCCTCCTGTGGAAGAGCCTTCAGGTTTTGTTTATATAGGTTATAACGATTCTTTGACTAATCTAGTAGGTTTAGAGTCTTTGATTGATGCATTTCATTTAATTATAGATTCTAATAATAGTCTTGTTAATTTAGAAGGACTTAATAATTTGGATTTAATAATATCAGAAGAGCCTATGATGGGTCCACCTTCAGGTTTCGTTTATATATATGAAAACCCTTCTTTGATTAGCTTATCTGGTTTAGATAGTGTTGATAGTTTAAGTTATATAGATATAGAATACAATAATAGTTTAATAGACTTGGATGGTTTACAAGGTTTGACTAGTGTAAGTGACGATGTATATATATATGGAAACTCTTCTTTAACTAGTTTATCTGGTTTAGATAATCTTGAAAGTTTAGGTTCTCTAGATATAGAGTATAATGATAATTTACTGAATTTAAATGGTTTACAGGGTTTAGCTAATGTTAGCTATGAGATATATATATCTGAAAATCCTTCTTTGACTAGTCTGTTGGGTTTAGAAAACCTTATTTATGCATATTCTGTTTATATAGACAATAATTTGTTGTTATCTAGCTATTGTGGTCTGAATGCACTTGTATCTGCATCTATAAATGGAGAACCTAGTTTTGAAGTGTACTTTGGTGCAAGTGGCAACCTGTATAATCCATCTTATGAAGATTTGATTGAAGGCGATTGTGCTGCTGATTAAGACAATGCGATAGGTGAAACTATAGTTATTGTCTTTCGACCATTTATTATATGAAATAGATTGGGAGCCTACTATGGTGGTAGGTGAAAACATGGTTCTTTACTTAATAGAAGAAAATATCTATATAGATATCAAATTCACTTCTTGGTCTGAAGGAAATGGAGATGGCGAAGGTTCAGGAGGAGGTTTTAGTTACGAAAGATCTACTGCTGCTACTGTAGAGTAATATTATATATGACTATATATGGCTATATAAGAATAATATATAGATTTGTAAGAAGGGATATGTTTCATTTGGTGAAACATATCCCTTTTTTGGTGTGCCGTGCGTTGTTATTGGCTAGGTGGTGCAAGCCCACTATGGGATATTGAACTCTGAAGTTGAAATAAACCGAAGCTTGGCTATATTGGGCTTGCTAGAGGTACTGAAAATCAATTAAGTTCACAAAACATATCTGTTAATTGTCTTTAAACTATATAATTAAGGTCTATTTGGTGTTTTTCTTGTTTATTTAATAATATTTATTACATTTGATAGAGGGTTTTGTAGTATTACTACAATTATGATGTCGGATATAAAAAAAAATATTTAAAATATTAGAAAAATGAAAAAATTAATTTATGCGATAGCTATGGTGATGCTATTTGCAAATTGTGACGATGAAGAAGAGATTAAAAATAATATTGAATTCACTTTAACGGAGTTTAATATAGGTATAACTTCAGCTACTGCCGAGGTTATTCTTGAAGATATTGAAGGTTATAGTATAGAAAATTCAGGAGTGGCTTATGCTACTAATGAAACCCCTACGACCGACGATATGACCTATGCAGCTCAATTCGAAGATGACAGAATATCTGTTAATTTGAGTGACTTGACAGCTGATACTACATACTATGCCAGAGCATATGTTAATGTAGGAGATAATGTTTTGTATTCTTCTCAAATATCTTTTAAAACTAAAGCTTTAGACAAGGCTAGCCCTACTTTTATGACTCCTGTTTTTGAAGGAATGAGTGCTACTAAAGTCTCTGTGGAGTCTAATGCTGTTAATAATGCTGATTACGGAACTATCACAGAGGTAGGTTTTGTATTTATGAAAGATGGTATGGCCGATGTTACTACTATGGTAGAAACTGAAGATTTTTCTTCTTTCTCTGCAGAGTTTGACGTTATGCAAGGTGAAAGCTATAGTGTGAAATCGTATGCTGTTAACGAATTTGGAACTTTCTATAGTGAAGTGACTGCTATAGTAGCTGACTGGGTAGAAGAAGCAGTACCTACTGTTTCAATATCAGAACCATCTGATATAACTGATGTAACTGTTACATTTACAGGAGAAGTTACAGATGATAGAGATCAAGAAATATTGAGTACAGGTTTTGTTTATGGTGTTTCTGAAGAATTGTTAGAGCCACAAACAAAAGGAAGTGGATCTGAAGGTTTCACTACTCAAGTACAAAACTTAGAAGGTGGAACGGTCTATTATGTGAAGGCTTATGCTGTAAATATGTATGGAACTTATTATAGTGAAATAGTTTCTTTTACTACTGATTATACTGAAAAAATAAAAGAAGGAGATGTTATTCTTGGAAGCCAAGAAGATGTCGATATGTTCGTCTCTGAAAAATATACTGCTATATATGGAGACTTGATTATAGGTGTTGACGAAGATAATGAAGGTGGAGGGCCGCCTCCGTTTAGTAGAGGTGTTAGTGATAATACTAATGAAAGACGTCATAATTATAAAAGAAGAACAGATGCTACTCGTGTAGAATATAGAAGAGCTAAAGAATTAGGAGGTGATATTTCTGGACGTATGGATCCAAATCCAGAACCAGAGATGCCTGTAGGGTCTGATATATCAGATATAAGCGGTTTAATGTCAATATCTGAAATTAAAGGAGAATTAACAATATTTAACAATCCTAGCTTAACTAGTATAAGTGGATTAGGTAATTTGGTTAGTTCAGAAGGTTATGATCAAGGCCCTCCAGGACCACCTAATAGATCTGGTAGAATGGAAGAAGAAATGGAATATGGAATGCCTTCTATTTCTATTGTGTACAACGAAGCATTAACTAGCCTAGAAGGTTTAGAAGGTGTAGTTAATCCTTATGAGGTTGGGATAATTGGAAACACAAGTTTGACTGATTTTACAGGATTAAGTGGATTGATAAATGTAGATGAATTTTATATATACGATAACTCCTCATTATTAAATTTATCTGGTTTAGAAAGTTTGGAGTATATTTATTATTTAGATTTAGAATACAATAATAGTTTAATAAACTTGGATGGTTTACAGGGTTTAACTAGTGTAAGTGACGAGTTATATATATACGGGAACACTTCTTTGACTAGTTTGTCTGGTTTAGAGAATCTTGTCTATGCAGAGGATGTTTATATAGGAAACAACTGGTCGTTATCTAATTATTCTGCTTTAAGTAAGCTTGTATCAGAGTCGGAATTGGACTTGGAAATATACGGTAATCTATACAATCCTTCTTTTGAAGATTTAATAGAGGGTGATTATGATATGTATAGCCAAGGTAATGTGGTAGATGAGACTGCTATTTTATGGCAAGGACCAACTATTCCTTTTACTAAAGAGGACGGTGCAGATTCTAGTTTAGAAGCAAATCAAGATAGGATAACCGATGAAGTTTGGCTTACTAGAGGAAATAACGGTCTTCTTTATAATGCTTATGAAGAAATGGTATATAGAAGATCAGAGTATTCTCCTGGTTACGTACAGTGGGCTAACGGTACTATAGAAATGGGAGTTGAAAACTTGGATTTCACTGATTATTTAGTTGATGGTAATGCTGAAAATCTTCCAGGTAATAGTTTTGTCCTTTATTTGGCTAACGAAAACATCTATATAGATATCAAATTCACTTCTTGGACTTCGGGACAGAACGGAGGAGGTTTTAGTTACCAAAGATCTACCGCTACACCTGAGTAGTTAGGTAGCAAGTATAGTAAATATTAATAAAAAGCAGTATTTCATTTGGTTTTCAGATGGGATACTGCTTTTTTTTGTATTGTGATTTCAGTCCTTAAGAGTAAGTGTGTTAGGTGTTTATTGAATTTTGTGTTTACTTGTTGTTTTTGTGAGTTGTATTTGTTTTAATATAATAGGGGTTATAATATTTTTAGTTAATTTTTTATTATATTTGAAATTGTCTCTTTAAGAGTAAAACAGAATATTAATTTTAAATAAAACTCAATAATGAAGAAAATTATTTATGCGGTAGCTATGGTTATGCTATTTGCAAATTGTGAAGATGCAGAAGTTACAAAAGTAGTTAATGTGACACTGTCCGATTTTGTATCAGACATAGACACAGCAACTGCTGAGTTAGTACTTAATACTATAGAAGGTTACGACGTGCAAACTGCAGGAGTGGCTTATGCTATTGCTGAAAACCCTACTATAGCTGATGAAACTTTTACGGCTGACTTAGTTAATAATAACATAACTATAGACCTTAGCGGACTATCAGACGATACTACTTACTATGCTAGAGCTTTCATAACAACAACTAGCAACGAGACTTTTTATTCGGATCAAGTTTCTTTTAAAACTAATGGTATAGAAACTTCTACTACTGTTTTTGGAGAGGTTTCTGTTTCTGATATTTCTGATATGACAGCAGCTTTTACAGCTTCTATAAGCAATGATAATGGTTATGCAATAGTTAGTAAAGGGTTTGTATATAGTGTGTCTGAAGAATTTGGAGAAAATATAGAGACTATAGTTGTTATAAGTGAAGAATTTAGTTCAGTAATAACTGAGCTGATAGGAGGTGCTACATACTACGTTAAAGCTTATGCTGAAAATAGCTTTGATACATTCTATACTGAACCAGTTATGTTTACTACCGAATACACTTACAAAGAGTACGACGGAGATGTTATGCTTAGTACTCAAGCTGAAGTTGAGGAGTTTGCTGCAGAGAAATACACGGATATAAAAGGAAGTTTATTGATTTCTATTGCTTTAGACGAACCTGAGCAAAGGATTAGATATAAAAGTGTAAATGATAAAACTAAAGGTAGAAGAGAGCCTATAGATGAAGATGTGCCTACAACTGATATATCTGATTTAAGGGGTTTGATTTCTTTATCATCTATTGAAGGTTCCCTAATTGTTTTTGGAAATTCTAACCTAACAAATCTAGAGGGTTTAAATAATATCAATTTAATAATATCAGAAGAACCTCCTGTGGAAGGATCTATGACGGAGGTGCCTCCAGGTCTTGTTGTTTTATCTTATAACGATTCTTTGACCAGTCTAGTAGGTTTAGAGTCTTTGACTAATGCATTATATTTAATCATAGAACATAATAATAGTCTTGTTAATTTAGAAGGACTTAATAATTTGGACTTAATAGTGTCAGAAGGGTCTATGATGGGGCCTCCCTCGGGGTATATTGATATAGCCTACAATACTTCTTTGATTAATCTAGTAGGTTTAGAGTCTTTGGTTAACGCATCTGTCTTAAACATAAGATATAATGATGGAATAACTAGTTTAGATGGTTTAGATAATCTTATTTACATAGAGGATGTTTATATAGAAAATAACGAGACGTTATCTAATTATTGTGCTTTAGGTGAGCTTGTGTCTGCATCTATTAATGAACAAACTGGTTTTGAAATGTCTTTATATATATATAGTAATCTATATAATCCTTCTTATGAAGATTTGGTAGAAGGTGATTGTGATATTGCAAATCAAGATAATTAGGTAGATGATACTGCTGTTTTATGGCAGGAGTAAACTGACTTCGTGGACCTCAGAAAATGAAGACTAAGAGGCAGGAGGTGGAGGTTTCAGTTATCAAAGATCTACTGTAATACCTCAATAAATAGAATAACAATTACTTTTACTAAAGAAAAGCTGATTATGATTTATACCAATGTATTTTGAAATGACCTTAGAAAAACAGAATTATTTTAATGTTCATTTGGTATAAACTCACTTCGTAGACCTCAGCAAATGAAGGCTAAGAAGTAGGAAGCGGAGGTTTTAGTTACCAAAGATTGACTGAAACACCTCAATAAATAGAACAATAACTCTTTTGTAATAAAAAAAAGGCAACTCATTTACAAGTAAATGAGTTGCCTTTTTTTATTTAAATTTCTACCTTTTTTTTTATTAAAAACCTTAAATTTGCCTTTGTTTTTATAAAGAAAAATAAATAATCAAAAACCTAAAAGAGAATGAGAAAATTAATTTATGCAATAGTAACTTTGTTGCTATTTGTTAATTGTGATAAAGATGAAATAAAGAAAAATATTGAATTTGCTTTGTCGGAGTTTATTGTAAGTATCGATTCGGCTACATCAGAGGTTGTCTTGGACGAAATAGAAGGGTACAAAATAAAGACCTCAGGAGTTGTTTTTTCTATAAATGAAAATCCTACTATATCTGATATAGTTTTTGAGGCAAATTTTGTTGAAAATACTATGATTGTAACTATTAATGACTTGCAAGCCGATACGGTGTATTATTCTAGAGCATTTATAACTATGGATAGCAACGAGACTTTTTATTCGGAGCAGGTTGCTTTTAATACCTACGCTATAGAGACGTCAATCCCCGATTTTGCACAGATATCTGTTTCGGAAATATCTGATACAAAAGCTACTTTTACCTCGGCTATAAGCGACGATAAAGGTTACGATATAATAAATAAAGGATTTATATATAGTATATCTGAAAATTTTGAACAAGATATTGAAACTGTAGAGATAACAAATTCTGAATTTAATCTGACAGCAACAGAGTTAATAGGAGGGACTAAGTATTACGTTAAAGCCTACGGCGAAAATGATTATGGAACTTTTTATTCTGATGTAGTTTCTTTTGATACCGAATATACCGAAAAGCCATATGTTGGAGATCTTACATTGGCAAGTCAGGCAGAGGTTGATGCTTTTGTGACTGAAAAATATACATCTATAGAGGGAGTATTGATCATAGGTGTTTACCCTGCAGGTAGGGCAGCTAGCAGAAAGACTAGTAATTATAATGAGTTTTATTCTCGATATGATGAATATGATGAGCCAACCTCAGATATAAGTGACATTAGTGGTTTAAAATCTATTAAGCATGTATTTGGAGAATTATATATTATGGGAAGCCCTAATATAGGGAACCTAAATGGCTTAGAGAATATAGTGAGTAAACAGCAGGAAGAAGAAAATATTTTGATAAGCTTATATATAGTAAACAACGATGGTTTACTTAGCTTAGAAGGTTTAGAAGGTATTGTGAATGCAGAAGAGATATATGTGTATGATAATGATAGTTTAACAG
Source organism: Flavobacteriaceae bacterium (assembly GCA_013215105.1). Taxonomy (GTDB): domain Bacteria; phylum Bacteroidota; class Bacteroidia; order Flavobacteriales; family Flavobacteriaceae; genus DT-33. Next base: position 38,834 of record JABSPL010000062.1, on the reverse strand, counting down.
ATTTGTCAGGTTTAGAATCTTTAATAACAACTAAATATTTGATCGTAGAATACAATGAAGAGCTCTTAAGTTTTACGGGTTTAGGTAATTTGGTTAGCTCTACTGATTTTATGTTTATATCTAAAAATGATAAAATAACTGATTTGAACGGTTTGGCTTCTTTAGAAGTAGCAAATGGTCTTACTATATCGTTAAATGATTCTTTGGAAAGCTTAAATGGTATAGAAAACCTTAGTTACTCTGGAGTAGGGCGATATAGTGATTCGTCAATACACGACAATCCTGTATTAGTTGATTATTCTGCTTTGGAAACCTTGATAAACACAGTTCCCGAAGAAGGAAAGACAGGAGTAGAGGCTTATGTTATAGAAAACAACTTGTATGTTCCCTCTATTGAAGAGCTAACTAATGGCAAATACAATATCAGTGATTCTGATAAGCCTGTAGATGAAGCAGCCGTTTTATGGTTAGGAGAAAATATTACTTTTACTAAAGAAGATTATGCAAATCATACTCTAGAAGAAAATCAAGATATAATAACTATAGATAGAGAGGTAGATGGTCAAGATACTATTTTGGGAGTGAGCATAACCAGAGCAGATAGTTGGTCTATATTTAATATAAATTCCGAATCGGGTCAGTCGAGTTTATCTCCTGTGGGTACTAAGTGGGCTTACGGAACTATAGCTCATGGTGTAGAAAACCTGTCTTTTAACAGCTTTTTAGGTAAAACGACTTACGGAGCTTCGTTTATTGCGGGTAAAAATATGGTTCTTCACCTAGAGGAAGAAAACATATATATAGATATCAAATTTACTTCTTGGACTTCGGGACAGAACGGAGGAGGTTTTAGTTACGAAAGGTCTACAGAAACACCTGAATAGTTAGGTAGTAGAAATAATAAAATTATTAAAAAGCAGTATTTCATTTGGATTTCAGATGGAATACTGCTTTTTTGTGTTTATATAAATAGTTAATTAAGTTAATATACTTGTTAATAATTATGTAAACTTGTTTGTTAATTAGGTCTTGTTATATATATATGGTATATTAGCTAATAATCTGGAAATTATTCATTTATAATAATATATTTGTTGTTGTGTTAAGTCAAACAAATAAAAGATGGTTTAATGTTAAAGTTCCTGTTAGTCCCTGTTAATTAGTGTTTTATATGTTTAAGGAAGAAAAGTGAAGAGAAAAATTAATTTAATTTCAGTGATATTGTTGTTGATATTACCTTTCGGTTGTAAAAAGGGTGATTTAGGTCATGAATTAGAATTCACATTGACCGAGTTTGTTCTAGGTGTGAAATCGGCAGAAGCTAAAATAATACTCGAAGAGTTAGAGCTGTATGAAATCGAAAACTCAGGTTTAGTTTATTCTATATCTCCAATTCCTGAGTTAGGAGATATGGTATTTGAAGCTGAGTTTGTAGATAATATAATAGAAGTTAAATTAGAGGGATTAGAAGAGAATACTAAGTATTATGCCAGAGCTTTTGTTACTGTCGACGATGGCTATACTTTTTATTCAGAGCAAGCCGTATTTATTACTCTGTGTTCGGAGGTATTAGAGTAATTATTGATATATGAGTGAATATATTTATTTTTTGTAACAATATTAAATATTATTTTTCAAAACACTATATTGCAAAACAAAAACCATGTCCAAATCCTTTGATAGATACAATAAAAAAAGAGTAACAACCTCGTACCTTTCGGTGGTTATATGTATAAGTTTAGTTCTTTTTTTGGTAGGATTCTTTTCTTTGTTAATACTTAAATATGATAGTTTTAGTAATAAAATAAAAGAAAAAACCACTGTTTATTTGTTTTTGAAAGATAGTCTTACCTCTTCTAATATAGATGCTTTTTCGCTATTGTTAGACGATAAAAAATATATACTTAGCAAAGAATATATTAGTAAAAAACAAGCTTCAGAAATTTATTCTAAAGAGTTAGGACAAGATTTTGTTTCTTTCCTAGGAGAAAATCCTCTTAAAGATGGTTTCAAATTGAAAATAAAAGCAGAATATGTAAATAATGAGAGTTTAAAAGAAATAGAAAAAGAAATGCTGAATAATAATCATGTTTTGGATGTACAGTACGATACCATGTTGGTCGATTTGCTTAACTCTAAACTGGAGCAAGTCAGTTCTTGGATGCTTGTAGCAGGTTTGTTTTTTGCTGTTTTGGCTATGCTGCTTATTAATAGCTCTATTAGGTTGTCGGTTTACTCTAAGAGATTTATAATAAAAACCATGCAAATGGTAGGAGCTACTAAGTCTTATATAAGAAAGCCATTTATAAAACACCATATAAAGCTAGGTGTTTTTGGAGCTATAGTGGCGTTCTTGTTGTTGCTGATAACTATATATTATATAGATATGAATATAATAGGCGAAAAGTACTTTATAACCGATTTTGAATTGTTAGCTAAAATATTTGCTATCACTCTTGGTCTGGGTATAGTTATATCTTGGGCTAGTACTTACTTTGCAACTATCCGATTTCTTAACCTTCAGACCGAAGAATTACATTAAAAAATAACAAGAATAATTTGATAAACCCTAATCTTATTGATGAAAAATAATAACATGAAAAAAACAAAAAACAAACCAGAATTTTTATTCGAGAAAAAAAACTATCAAGTTATGCTTATAGGTTTAGTATTTATAGCAGTAGGTTTTGTGCTAATGTCAGGGGGAGGTAGTGATAATGCTGAGGAGTTTAATCCTGATATATACAATTTCCAAAGAATAAGACTAGCACCTTTGCTGATACTTATAGGTTTTGGAATAGAAATATATGCCATCATCTTAAAAGCTAAGAAGTAAATGAGCTATTTGGAATCGTTAATACTCGGTATAATACAGGGTTTGACAGAGTTTTTACCGGTATCTTCGAGCGGGCATTTGGAGTTGGCTAAATTGTTTTTTGATGAAAAAGGGCAATTACATGATGCAAATGTAACTATGACTGTAGTCTTACATTTCGCAACAGCACTTAGTACTATATTTGTATTCAGAAATGAAGTAGTAGAACTTATAAAAGGTTTGTTTAGTTTCAAAGGGAACGAAGAAACTAAGTTTTCTCTGAAAATAATAGTCTCTATGGTACCAGCCGTTGTTATAGGTTTGTTTTTCGAAAAACAATTAGAAAGCCTGTTTAACTCTAATGTAATGTTGGTCGGTTTCATGCTGATGCTAACCGCTGTATTGCTTTTGCTTGCCGATATGTCTAAAAATACGGGTAAAAACATAGGTTATAAAAATGCTATAATAATAGGGGTGTCTCAAGCTGTGTCTATGCTGCCTGGTGTTTCTCGTTCTGGAGCTACTATATCTACTTCGGTTTTGCTGGGTGTTGATAGAGAAAAAGCTGCGAGATTTTCTTTTTTGATGGTTGTTCCTCTTATTTTAGGTAAAATATGTAAAGACTTGCTTAGCGGAGATATAAGTTTGGAGACTCAAAATATAAGCTCTATGGCTATAGGTTTTGTAGCTGCTTTTGTAACAGGAGCTTTGGCCTGTAAATGGATGGTTAATTTAGTAAAGAAAAAAGGACTTTTTTACTTCTCTATATATTGTGGAATAGTAGGACTTGCTGCAGTTGTGTATGCTTATATGAAATAAAATGACAGAAGAAAACTTTAAAGAAGGAAAAGTATTACTTATAGATAAGCCTTTGGACTGGACTTCGTTTCAGGTGGTGAACAAGCTTAGATGGGAAATAAAAAACAAATTTTCTATCAAAAAAATAAAAGTAGGGCATGCAGGTACTCTCGATCCGTTGGCAACTGGTTTGCTGGTTCTTTGTACAGGTAAATACACCAAAAGGATAGAAGAATATCAGGCTAAAGTAAAAGAATACACAGGGATTATAAGGTTAGGAGGTACTACTCCTAGTTACGATTTGGAAACAGAAATAGATAAAACTTTTGATATTTCGGGTGTTTCTTCCGAAGATATAAAAGCAAATACTAGTAGTTTTATAGGGGATATACAGCAGTATCCTCCAATTTTTTCTGCATTAAAAAAAGATGGTAAACGCTTGTATGAGTATGCTAGGAAAGGTGAGGAGGTTAAGATAGATCCTAGGAGTATTAATATAAGTGAGTTTGAAATAACGGCTATTAATATGCCAGATATAGAGTTTAGAGTTGTTTGTAGTAAAGGTACTTATATAAGATCTTTGGCTAACGATTTTGGAGCTAAACTAGGTGTAGGTGCTCATTTGGCTAAGTTAAGAAGAACTAAAATAGGTGAGTTGAATGTTGTAGAGGCATTGAGTATCGAGGGTTTTATAGAAGAATTAAAGAAGTAGTAATTGTTTAATCGTGATTTTGTTAGTTATATTGTTAAAAACAATGAATAAAACCACTAAATTGACTTAAAAATAATAGATATGAAAAACAAAATCAATTTTATAGTGCTAGCTTTTTTTGTAGTATTAGGTTATTCTCAATCTATAGAGGGTAAATGGGCTACTATTGACGAGAAAACTCAAGAAAACAAATCGATAATAAATATATATATAAAGGACGGATTACTTTATGGTGATGTGATAAAAGTGTTGCCTAAACCAGGTGAATCGGACAACCCTATTTGTGATAAATGTACGGGAGATTTCAAAGATAAAGAGGTTGTAGGTATGACTATTATTATGGGTTTGGAGCAAGATGATATTTATTGGGAGAAAGATGATGGTATTTTGGATCCTGAAAAAGGTAGTATTTACGATTGTAAAATGTGGTTAGAAGGCAAAGATAAATTGATTGTAAGAGGTTATATAGGTTTCTTTTTTAGGACTCAACAGTGGATAAGGCTTCAGTAGAATTGTCTTAATAGTTTTGTTGTGAAATGTTTTTTTAACCATTAATATCTGTTTGAAATTAATAGTTAACATTTATTTTGCAGATAAATAATTAGTTTATATATTTGCAGAAGTGAAATTTAATAAAAGAAAAGGAAAAGGGGCTATTTTAAACCCCTATTTTTATACGCAAAAATGAGTAAAATAATAAACAAACTTATAGAAGAGGCTATTTCAGAAAATGAAAAACTGTTTCTTATAAAAAAAGATATTGATTCTGAAAGCAGAATTAGTCTTGTAGTAGACGGTGAAGAAGGTATTCCTATAAGTGAGTGCGTAAGGATAACTCGATATATTAAAAAAGGCTTGTTCGACGAAGACGAAGAACACGGTTATTCGGTAAATGTTAGTGGTCCTGATATTACTGAGGCTATTGTCGATATAAGACAATATCTTAAAAATAAAGGAAGAACTATGGCTATAAAAACTTCAGAAGGTGATTTTGAAGGAGTTTTGACCAAGATAGAAGGTCAAGAAATAGTCTTAGAATGGGAATCAAGAGAGCCTAAACCTATTGGTAAAGGTAAAGTGACTGTAAAAAACACTAAAACATTGGTTTTTGCAGATATTGTAGAAGCTATAGTTGTAATAAAATTTAATTAGAAAAGATGGAAAACACAAATCTTATAGAATCTTTTTTTGAATTTAAAGAAGATAAAAGCGTTGATAGAGTAATGCTGATGTCTATTTTAGAAGAGGTCTTTCGTGCGGCTTTAAAAAGGAAGTTTGGTTCAGACGATAATTTTGATATAATAATAAATCCTGATAAAGGGGATTTGGAAATATGGAGAAATAGAGTTGTAGTAGCTGACGGAGAAGTTGAAGACGAAAACGAAGAAATAGAACTTAATGCTGCTCGGAAGATAGAACCTGATTTTGAAATTGGCGAAGATGTTTCTGAAGAAGTTAAGTTGATAGACTTAGGGCGTAGAGCAATAATGACTTTGAAACAAAACTTGATAGGTAAGGTTAACGAACACGATAATACTAATGTATTTAAGAAATATAAAGAATTAGTAGGGGAGTTGTTTTCTGCAGAAGTTCATTATGTCAAAAAAGATACTATTCTTATGGACGATGAAGGAGCTGAGTTGTTGTTGCCGAAATCAGAGCAAATACCAGCAGACTACTATAAGAAAGGTTATTCTATAAGAGGTATTATAAAATCGGTAGAATTAAGAAATAATAAGCCTTGTATTATATTTTCGAGAACAGATTCATCTTTCTTGGTAAGATTGTTTGAACAAGAAGTTCCTGAAGTAGCAGAAGGTCTTATAACAATAAGGAAAGTGGCTAGGTCTCCAGGAGATAAAGCTAAAGTAGCTGTAGACTCTTACGATGATAGAATAGACCCAGTAGGTGCCTGTGTAGGTATGAAAGGGTCGAGAATACATGGTATAGTTAAGGAACTAGGAGGTGAAAATATAGATGTTATAAACTTTACTAACAATAAAGAATTGTTTATAACAAGGGCTCTTAGTCCGGCTAAGGTTGTTTCTGTAAAGATACTTCAAGAGCCAAATGAAGAGACTGGAGAAAAAGGAAGAGTAAATGTTTTCTTGAAGCCAGAAGAGGTTTCTAAAGCTATAGGTCGTGGAGGTGTTAATATTCGTTTGGCTAGTCAGTTGACAGGTTACGAAATAGACGTTCAGCGAGAAGGAGTAGAGGAAGATGTTGCTATGACAGAGTTTTCTGATGAAATAGAAGCTTGGGTAATAGCAGAATTAAATAAAATAGGTTTAGATACAGCTAAAAGTGTATTAGATAAGCCTATCAAAGAATTGGTGAAACTTACAGACTTAGAAGAAGAAACTGTTTTAGAAGTTCACAAAATATTAAAAGAGGAGTTCGAAGGATAGTTGTCTTTGGAATAAGAAGGAAAAAAAGTACAAAAATACAATTTAAGATTATATGTCTGAAAGTAAAACAATAAGGTTAAATAAGGTTTTAAAGGAGTTAAATATTTCTTTAGATAGGGCTGTCGAATACTTAACGTCGAAAGGTCACGCAGAAGAATTACGTCCTACATCCAAAATATCTGCAGAAATGAATCAGGTATTACAGGGTGGCTTTCAGACTGATAAAAAGAAAAAAGCAGCCTCAGAAGAAGCTGCTGAAGAAAAGAAGAAAGAAAAACAAGCTATCTTAGATATTCAGGAGAAAGAAAGAAAGGTGAAGCAAGCTAAGCAGAAAGCAGAAGACCTTAAGAAAGCTGAGGTAATGAAAGCTAAAGCAGCGAAACTACAGGTTAAAACAGTAGGGAAGATCGATTTGTCTGACAAAAAGAAAGCTCCTGTTTCTGAAAAGAAAAAGGAAACTGTAGAAAAGCCTGAGTCTGTAAAGGTAGAAACTAAAAAAGATGAACCAAAGCCTTCAAAGGTAGAGGATAAAAAAGTTTCTGTTAAAAAAACAGAAACTGATAAATCTAAAGAAGTTACACCTGTTCCAACTTCTAAAAAAATGCCTTCTAAAGCTATAGACCAAGCAAATGATTTTGTGTCTAAAAAAGCACCATCTAAAAATGTGGTTAAAAAAGAAGAGCCTGCTAAAACAGAAGAATCAGCTAAGCTAGAAACTCAATATAAGAAATTGGATGGTCCTAAACTTACAGGTACTATAATAGATCTTAAAAAGTTTGAAAAGCCAAAGAAAAAACCAGTTGTTAATGCTGCAAATAAGAAGAGAAGAAAAAGAATAGATACAGCAAAGTCTAAACCTGGAACAGCAGCAGCTGCTACAGATAAGAAAAGACCTGTATTTAATAAGAAGAACAACTACAAGGCTAGAATGCAAAGAGCTGCCGTAGTTAAAAAAGTAGAGCCTACAGAGGCAGAAGTACAAAAGAAAATTAAAGATACTCTTGAAAAACTTCAAGGTAAAAAAGGAAAAGGAAAAGGAGCTAAGTATCGTAAAGAGAAAAGAGATTTCCATAGAGATAAAACCGAGAAACAAGAGGAATTAAAAGATATAGAAAAGAAAACTCTAAAGCTTACTGAATTTGTAACAGCTAGTGAATTGGCAGCCATGATGGATGTTCCAGTAACTGGAATTATATCGACTTGTATGTCTTTAGGACTTATGGTAACAATGAATCAGAGGTTAGATGCTGAGACTTTATCAATAGTTGCAGATGAGTTTAACTTTAAGACCGAATTTATAAATGCAGATGTAGAAGAAGCTATATTAGAAGAGAAAGACGAGGAGTCTGACTTAGTTTATAGAGCACCTATAGTAACTGTGATGGGTCACGTTGATCATGGTAAAACATCTTTACTAGATTATATTCGTAAGGCTAATGTTACTTCTGGAGAATCAGGAGGTATAACTCAGCATATCGGTTCTTATTCGGTAGATGTTAATGGTAAAAAGATAACATTCTTGGATACACCAGGTCACGAGGCGTTTACAGCAATGCGTGCAAGGGGTGCTCAAGTAACCGACCTTACTATAATAGTAATAGCGGCTGATGATAGTATAATGCCTCAGACCAAAGAAGCTATAAGCCACGCACAAGCAGCAGGAGTTCCTATGATATTTGCTATTAATAAGATAGACAAAGAAGGAGCTAACCCTGAAACTGTAAAGCAACAATTAGCATCTATGGACTTATTGGTAGAAGACTGGGGAGGTAAATACCAATCTCAAGAAATATCAGCTAAAAAAGGTCTAGGGATAGAAGAATTATTAGAAAAAGTAGTTTTAGAGTCTGAAATGTTAGACCTAAAAGCTAACCCTAACAAGCGTGCAGTAGGTACTGTTGTAGAGGCATCATTGGATAAAGGTAGAGGATATGTATCTTCTATATTAGTTCAGTCAGGTACTCTTAAAGTAGGTGACTATATGTTAGCAGGTAAGAACAGTGGTAAGATAAAAGCCATGTTCAACGAGAGTGGTAAGAAAATGAAAGAAGCAGGTCCTTCTACACCAGTATCGGTGCTAGGACTAGATGGAGCTCCACAAGCAGGTGATAAATTCCATATATTCGAAGACGAAAAAGAAGCTAAACAAATAGCAACTAAAAGGTCTCAATTGCAAAGAGAACAATCTGTAAGAACACAGAAACATATAACTCTTGACGAGATAGGAAGACGTATTGCTCTTGGAGACTTCAAGGAAATTAATATAATATTGAAAGGAGATGTTGATGGTTCTGTAGAGGCATTAACCGATTCTTTCCAAAAATTATCTACCGAAGAGATACAAGTAAATATAGTTCACAGAGCTGTAGGTGCTATTACCGAATCGGATGTGTTGTTAGCTTCGGCTTCTAACGCTATAATTATAGGGTTTAACGTAAGACCTGCAGGAGCTGCTAAAACATTAGCAGATACTGAAGAAGTTGATGTTAGAACTTATTCTATAATATACGATGCTATAAACGACTTAAAAGATGCTATGGAAGGTATGCTTTCTCCTGATATTAAGGAAGAAGTTACTGGTAACGTAGAAATACGTGAGATATTCAAAATATCTAAAGTTGGTAATATTGCAGGTTGTATGGTTATGAATGGTAAGATATTCAGAAGCTCTCTAATAAGAATAATAAGAGAAGGTATAGTAGTTCATACAGGAGAATTGATAGCTCTTAAGCGTTTTAAAGATGACGTAAAAGAAGTGTCTAAAGGTTATGATTGTGGTGTTCAGATAAAAGGATATAACGATATACAAGAAGGTGATAATATAGAAGCTTATCAAGAAATAGAGGTTAAAAAGAAACTTAAATAGAATATATTTAAAATATTAATCGATTATAAAATTTAAAGTGAAGTCTGCATAAGATTTCACTTTATTTTTTTGTAATTTTGTAGTATAATATAAAGACTTATGAATATAGTAGAAACTAGTACTTTGAAAATAAGAAAAGCCGAAGAGTCTAAAATAGGTTCTGTAGATTTTGACAATATAATCTTTGGAGAAATATTTACAGACCATATGTTTACTTGTAAATATAAAGATGGACAATGGCAACAGTCAGAAATAGTTCCTTATGGACCTATTATGATGGATCCGTCGGCTAAGGTTTTTCATTATGGTCAAGCGGTTTTCGAAGGTATGAAGGCTTATAAAGACGAAAAAGATTCTATATGGCTTTTTAGACCAGAAGATAATCAGAAGCGTTTAAATATATCGAGTGAAAGGTTGGCTATGCCTTCTTTCCCTGAAGATAAGTTTTTTGAAGGATTAGAAGCTTTACTTAAAATGGATAAAGAATGGATCAAAAAAGGAGAAGGTAATTCTCTTTATATACGTCCGTTTGTTATAGCAAGTCAGAGTGGTGTTTCGGCATCTCCAGCTTCTGAATATACATTTATGATTATCTGTTCTCCTGCTCAGTCTTATTTTAGCGGTAAGAAAGTAGATATAAAAGTATTGTTTGCCGAAAAATATAGCCGTTCTGCTGATGGAGGTGTAGGTTTTGCCAAATGTGCAGGTAACTATGCAGGGCAATTTTACCCTACCAAACTAGCTAACGATGCGGGTTATCATCAGGTAGTATGGACCGACTCGAATACTCATGAGTATTTGGAAGAAGCAGGAGTTATGAATGTGTTCTTTAGAGTAAACGATACCTTGTTAACTGCTCCTACTAGCGATAGAATACTAGACGGTATTACTCGTAAAAGTGTAATAAAACTAGCGGAAGATAAAGGAATGGACTTAGAAATAAGACCTGTAAGTGTAAAGGAAATAGTAGAAGCAGCCAAAAACGGATCTCTTAAAGAAATGTTTGGTGTTGGTACTGCTGCCGTAGTTAGCCCTATAGCTATATTTGGTTATAAAGGAGTTGATTATACTTTACCTAAAATAGAAGATACTTATGCTGACTATTTCAAGAATATGATAGAAGGAATACAAGCAAATAAGAAGGAAGATAAATTTGGCTGGATGCGTCAAGTTAAGTAGTAAAAACTAAAATAGAGAGATTATGTTGTCTTTAGAGGAAGCTAAAAAAGATATAGAAAATAAAGGTTATCTGGATATAAAACTAGATAGCGGAATAGACTATGTCAAAGAAATATTACAGTTAAAAAAAGATAAAAATGCAGTTATATTAGCTCATTATTATCAGGAAGATGCTATACAAAAAATAGCTGATTTTGTAGGTGATAGTTTGGCTTTGGCTCAAAAGGCAGTGTCGGTAGATGCTGATATTATAGTGTTTGCAGGTGTGCATTTTATGGCCGAAACAGCTAAAATACTTAATCCTAACAAAAAGGTGGTATTGCCCGACCTTAAAGCAGGTTGTTCGCTAGCGGACTCTTGTCCTCCTGTCGAATTTGCTAAGTTCAGAGCCGAACACCCAGACCATGTGGTGGTTACTTATATTAACTGTTCTGCCGAAATTAAGGCTCTTAGCGATGTCGTTTGTACCTCGTCTAATGCCCTTAAAATAATAAATTCTATACCTAAAGATACTCCTATAATTTTTGCTCCAGATAAGAATTTGGGCGCTTACCTGATAGAAGAAACTGGTAGAGATATGTTACTTTGGGACGGTGCTTGTATGGTTCATGAAGCTTTTTCTATGGATAAGATGATAGAACTATACAAAAACAACCAAGATGCCGATATAATAGCTCACCCAGAATCGGAAGCTCATATACTTAAAATGGCCAAATATGTAGGTTCTACAGCAGGTTTGTTAAACTATGTAAAAAATAGTGATAAAAACAAATTTATAGTAGCTACTGAAGCTGGTATTTTGTACAAAATGCAATTGGATAACCCAGGGAAAGAACTAATACCTGCACCAGCAAAAGATGATAATACTTGTGCTTGTAGCGAGTGTTTTTATATGAAAATGAATACTATGAAAAAATTGTATTTATGTATGAAGCATGAACTGCCAGAGATAATAGTAGGAGAGGAGCTAAGAGAGAAAGCTTTAAAACCTATAGCTAGGATGCTTGAATTATCATAGATTACTAGTTGTTGAATAAATAAAAAAGCTCTAAACATTTGAATATTCAAATGTTTAGAGCTTTTTTTATGGCAAATAATTTACCTGGAATTAATTATTTTTTGAACTCGCTAAGCGTTTTGGTTATTATACTTACGCAGTCTAATAATTGCTCTTCGGTCATTACTAATGGTGGTGCAAAACGTATTATATTACCATGAGTTGGTTTAGCCAATAAACCATTATCTCTTAGTTTCATACATATATCCCAAGCGGTAGTACTATCTTCAGTATCGTTAATAAGTATAGCGTTTAATAGCCCCTTACCTCTTACGCTATTTACTAAGTCACAGTTTACCAAAAACTCGTTTATTTTAGCTCTAAAGATAATTCCTAGTTTCTCTGCGTTTTCGGCTAAGTTTTCGTCTTTAACTACGTCTAGCGCAGCTATAGCAACCACAGCAGCTATAGGGTTACCTCCAAAGGTAGAACCGTGTTGCCCTGGTTTTATTACTTCCATTATATTATCGTTAGCAAGTACTGCCGAAACAGGATATACTCCTCCTGACAATGCTTTACCCAAAATAAGAATATCTGGTTTTACATTTTCGTGATCTACTGCTAGTATTCTTCCTGTTCTAGCTATTCCTGTTTGTACTTCGTCAGCTATAAAAAGAACTCCATATTTTTCACAAAGAGCTTTTGCTTTGGTCAAATAACCAGCGTCAGGTACATAAACACCTGCTTCACCTTGTATAGGCTCTACTAAGAAACCTGCTACGTTTTTGGTGTTTTTGAATGTTTTCTCAAGGTCCTCTAAGTTATTGTACTCTACTTTTTCAAACCCGGGAGTGTAAGGTCCGAAGTTTTTACAAGCATCAGCATCGTTAGAAAAAGAAATTATAGTAGTTGTTCTTCCGTGGAAGTTGTCTTTACAAACTACTATAATAGCATCGTTTTCTTTTATGTTATTTTTTTCGTAAGCCCATTTTCTACAAAGTTTGATAGCTGTTTCTACAGCTTCAGCACCAGTATTCATAGGAAGTATTTTGTCAAAACCAAAAAACTCAGTCATGTATTTTTCGTAAGAACCTAATACATCGTTATAGAAAGCTCTCGAAGTAAGAGTAAGTGTTTTGGCTTGCTCCATCATAGCGTTTACTATTTTCGGATGACAATGCCCTTGGTTTACTGCCGAATATGCCGACAAAAAGTCGTAATATCTTTTCCCTTCTACATCCCACACATATACACCTTCTCCTTTGTTAAGTACCACAGGTAATGGGTGGTAGTTATGTGCTCCGTGCTTGTTTTCTAACTCTATAGCTTGCTCTGAATTTTTGATAGTTAAGCTCATTTTGTCAATTATTTAATTTTTAGTAAATAAAAAATTCCTTCTTCTGGTAAGGGGAGAAATCACCCTGTATAAGTCCGCAATTTAGTGAAAAATAATGAGATTGTTTACTGTGATTTGTTCTAGATTATATTGTTTAAAAAATAAATGCTATGAAATATTTTCATAATATGATATACAAAAAAAAGGCTACTAAAATATTAGTAGCCTTTTTTGAATTTTATAGTTTATTAAATCTAAAATTTAGTAGCGTTACTATTTTTAAGATTTATAACTTCTTGTTGAGTAAGGTGTCTCCACTCTCCTCTAGGTAAGTTTTTCTTAGTCAAACCAGAAAATACTACTCTGTCTAGTTTAGTAACATTGTATCCGAAGTTTTCGAATATTTTTCTTACTATTCTGTTTCTTCCTGAGTGAATTTCTATTCCTATTTCGGTTTTTCTTTCTCCTTCGATATACGAAACCTCATCGACAAATACTTTTTTACCTTCTATGGAGAAGTCTCCTTTTATAGAGTTTAAGTCTTTCATGTCTAGTTTTCTTTCCAAAGAAACGTGATAAAGTTTTCTTACATCATGTTTAGGATGTGTAAGTTTTTTGGCTAAATCACCATCGTTAGTGAATAGTAATAGACCTGTTGTATTTCTGTCTAGTCTTCCTACAGGATATATTCTTTCAGATGTTGCGTTTGCTACCAAATCCATTACAGTTTTTCTACCTCTATCGTCTTCCATAGTGGTAATGTAGTTTTTTGGCTTATTCATAAGCACATAACGCTTAGTCTCAGGGTTTATCTGAGAATCGTCAAACTTAACTATATCAGTTTTCTGCACCATATAACCCATCTGAGTTACGGGAAGGTCGTTAACCTTTACGTTTCCTGATTTTATATACATGTCAGCATCTCTCCTAGAGCATATTCCTGAGTTAGAAATGTATTTGTTAAGCCTAGTACCTTCTCGACTAACTGCAGGTTTAGTAGTTACTCTTTTAACGTTTTCTTTACCATCAGAGTTTGTTGCTGCATCTCCTTTGTAAGAGCTTTTTTTAATGTAATTACCTTCAGTTTTTCTTGAATCAAAAGTTCTTGAAGATTTGGTTCTCGAATCAAAAGATCTAGTAGAGCTGTCATTAGTTCTGATAGGGCTGTTGTTCCTTTTAGTACTATGAGCTCTACCTGTTGAGTAAGAGTTTGAATTACTTTGAGTTTTGTTGTGTCGTCCTCTCGACGAGTTTTTATTAGAATCCATTTAAAAAATTTTTACAAAACTACTGCTTTTTAAAATAAAAGAGCCTTTTTTTAGGACTTATTTTAGTTTAATACAAAAGGAACTATCAAGTTAACTAACGGAAGAGGTATGTTTTCTGTCTCGTAATTATTGGTGTTTCCTATAATCAAATGACCTTTTGCATATCCTACGGATGATATTATAGCGTATGAATATTCTACTTCGCAAGCCATATTGGGTCTTAATATTAATCTGTTGGGCTCGTCGAATTTATCGTAAATGTTTTTTGTAGGACTTAAAGAATCTCTAGTTATTCTATTTATTCCAATTATCTTGACTTCTTCTTTACCTAAATTTTTTATATATATAGTGTAATTGAACATAAACTCTGTTCTTTTATTATTGATAAATATTTTATTAAAAAAAGGTTTTACAGATACATGTATTGTTTTTGTTGTAGATTCGGTCATCTTTTTATATTATTTTAAAATTAGAACTCTTAGCTAAGCTAATCTTTTATATATAAACAAAACTATAAATAACTAGTTTTCTTTAGTTTAGGCGTTTGTGATTGTCGGTTTATCTGTTTAGTGATTACTTTAATTATACATTGATTATGGTTGAGTGAACATTTTAAATAACTATAATTGTTTTTATAGGAGATTAGTATATATTAATACAAAGGGGAAACAGATATACATAATAATATTTTTATAGATGAACAATACCGCTCTATGGAACTTTTAAAACACAGGAACGATAAGCCACAGCGTGGCGGAATATTAATAGATGCGGAATATTATGATAAAGGTAAATGCAGGTACGTAATTATGTTTTTATTGGAGAACTCTATGTAATTCTATAAATATCGTATCTTTAAAGCTATTAATATTTATTTCTTATGGATGTTTTAAATAAAACGACAGGTATCTGGAAATATAAAATTATTAAAACAATGGCTAACACATACACTCAGTTATATTTTCATATCGTATTTGCTGTAAAAGGTAGACAAAACAAGATTTCAACTAATTGGAAAGATGAATTGTATAAATATATTTCAGGGATAGTTTCTAATCAAAATCAGAAACTGATGATTATAAACGGTATGCCTAATCATATACACCTGCTAATAGGAACAAAACCGAATTGTAATTTGTCTGATTTAATCAGAGATGTAAAGACGAATTCTTCAAAATGGATAGATCAAAGAAAATTTATGAATGGAAAATTTGAATGGCAAACAGGTTTTGGGGCGTTTACTGTAAGTCAATCAGGAATTAGTAATGTAGTAGAGTATATTAAGAATCAAGAGAAACATCATGCTAAGAAAACATTTAAAGAAGAATATATAGAATTCCTTAATGCTTATCATATTGATTTTAAATCAGAATATATTTTTATTGATGAATAATACCGCTCCAGAGGAGCTGTTAATATTTAACTCCAGAGGAACTTCTGAAGTACAGGAACGATAAGCCACAGCGTGGCGGAATATTAATAGAGGCGGAATATTAATAGGAGTAATATTAATAGAAAATAATTGAGCGTCATATTTTAGCTCTTCTAGATCTTTTAAAACACAGGAACGATAAGCCACAGCGTGGCGGAATATTAATAGAGTCGGAATATTATGACAGATGCAAATACTTAGTAGAAGCATCTGACAGAATTCTATCGGGTATGAGTGATAACGCATCTTCAAAATCGTATAAGTTTTTGAAAAAACTAGGTGTAAATATATGGCTAAAGACTACAGTGAAAGACTATGATGGTAGTATAGCTGTTACCTCCGCAACCAATTTTAATACCAAAACATTGATATGGTCGGCTGGAGTTATGGGATCTCCTATATCTAATATGGATAAAAGTCTAAACAGAGGAAAACGAGTTATAACTGATCAATATAATAAAGTAAAAGGCTATGAGGATGTTTTTGCAATAGGAGACGTTGCTTGTATAGAGTCAGAGGCGGACAAGAGAGGGTATCTGATGTTAGCTTCTGTTGCAGGACAGCAAGGTGAACATTTGGCAAAAAACCTAAATGCAATTGCTAATAAAAAGAAGATGAAAGCCTTTGTTTACAACGATAGAGGTACTATGGCTACCATAGGTAGAAACAAAGCAGTAGTAGATTTGCCTTTTTTGAAGTTTTCGGGAATTATCGCTTGGTTTACGTGGATGTTTTTGCATTTGATGCTACTGGTCGATTTCAGAAATAGACTTGTCGTACTTCTGAATTGGAGCTGGAGTTATCTAAGAAATGATAAAGGACTGAGGCTTGTAATACGTAAGGTTAAAAGAAAAGAAGGTTAAGTGTTTTATTTGCATATTGTTGTGTAGGAATAAAAGATTGGTATTACTACTTTTTACGGATATGGTTTTTCGGTGTAATTGTATGTTATTTGTTAATAAATAGGTTTTAATTCTTTTAGGGATTATTTTATTAAGTATCTTTTTTTCTTATTAAAAAGTAGTTCTTACAACAATCTATTTATAGCTAAGTACTAATCTAGATTCTTATCTCTTTTTTTAAAAAATATTACTACAAAATACCAATAGTATTTTTATATTTGCAAGTTATGAAATTTGAATTAAAAAAACAGGACGAAGCAACAAAGGCAAGAGCAGGAATAGTAACTACCGATCATGGTGATATAGAGACACCTATATTCATGCCAGTAGGTACTGTAGCTACAGTCAAAGGGGTTACTCAAAAGGACCTAAAGGAACAAGTAAACCCCGATATAATATTGGGTAATACTTATCACCTTTACTTACGTCCTAAGACAGATATAATAGAAAAAGCAGGAGGATTACATAAATTCATGAGCTGGGACAGTCCTATACTTACCGATAGTGGTGGTTATCAGGTTTACTCTCTTTCGGGTAGAAGAAAAATAAAAGAAGAAGGTGTTAAGTTTAAGTCTCATATTGATGGATCTTATCATTTCTTTTCTCCAGAAAATGTAATGGAAATACAAAGAAAAATAGGTGCCGATATTATAATGGCATTTGACGAATGTACTCCTTACCCTTGTGATTATAACTATGCCAAAAGGTCTATGCATATGACTCACCGTTGGTTAAAAAGATGTATAACTCACCTTGACAAAACACCATTGAGTTACGACTACGGCCAAGCTTTTTTCCCTATAGTACAAGGAAGTACTTATAAGGACTTAAGAATACAATCGGCAGAATTCATAGCAAGCGTAGGAGCAGAAGGTAACGCCATAGGAGGACTATCGGTAGGAGAACCAGCAGAAGAAATGTATGCTATGACCGAAATAGTATGTGATATATTACCTTCGGACAAGCCAAGATACCTTATGGGAGTAGGTACACCTATCAATATATTGGAAAATATAGCGTTAGGAATTGATATGTTTGACTGTGTGATGCCTACCCGAAATGCCCGAAATGGTATGCTGTTTACCGCTCATGGTACTATGAATATGAAGAATAAAAAATGGGCAGACGACCTTTCTCCTATAGACGAGATGGGGATAACCGATGTTGATTTATTATATTCAAAAGCATATCTTAGACATTTGTTTGCAGCTAACGAAATGTTGGGTAAGCAAATAGCGACTATACACAACCTAGGTTTTTATATGTGGTTAGTGCGTGAAGCACGTAAGCATATAATAGCAGGAGACTTTAAGACTTGGAAAAATATGATGGTAAACCAAATGAACAAAAGATTGTAACAACTTGAAAATAATAGATAAATACATATTAAAAAAGTACCTGAGTACTTTCATTTTTATATTACTTATACTTATCCCCATATCTATATCTATAGATGTGGCGGAGAAGATTAATAAGTTTTTGAGAGATGCTGACCTTACCTTAGAGTCTATAATTACAGATTATTATGTGAACTTCGTGATATATTATATAAACACTTTTATGCCTCTGGCTTTGTTTATAGCTGTAATACTTTTTACTTCCAAAATGGCTAATGACACCGAGGTGATAGCCATAAACAGCGCTCAAGTATCTTTTACACGTTTTTTACGTCCTTATTTTATAGGGGCTAGTGTTATTATGGTATTTACCTTTTTTATGAATCATTTTCTAGTGCCTCATAGTAATAAAGAGCGTACTGAGTTCGAAAGAACATATTTATCTAAGAAAAAAAGATTGCAAAAAGTGGTTGATAACTTTAGTATTCAACTAACTAACGAGAACTATTTTTTTATAGAAAAGTATCGTTTAGAAAAAAACGAAGGAATTAATTTTTCTATAGAAGAATACGAAGGAATAGACCTTAAATACAAGCTAACGGCTCCTAAGATGAAATGGAACCCTGCCGATAGTGTATATACTTTAGAAAACTACACCAAACGATATATAACCAAAGACAAAGACAGTATAGTGATAGGTGAGAGTTTGGATACTATATTTCCAGTAACCCCTACCGATATGGTTTACAAGGATTATCTGGCTATAGAGATAACCTCGTTTAAGCTATACAATATAATAAAGAATTCGGAAGCTAGAGGGGTTAAAAATCTTAATATGTATAGAGTAGAGTTGTACAAAAGAACCTCTCTGCCGCTATCGACTTATATACTTACTCTTATGGCTGTTTGTTTGGCTTTCCAGAAACGTAGAGGAGGTACTGGTGTTAATATAGCCATAGGATTGGCACTTATGTTTTCGTACGTTTTCCTTATAAAAGTAGGGGAAGTGCTAGGAGCTGTTTCGGGTAATATAGCTATACTATATGTATGGTTACCCAATATTTTGTTCGGAATAATCGCATTATACCTTTTTTATTATGCAAAAAAGTAATATAAATCACTACGTCTTACTCCATTTTATAGTTTTTATATGGGGATTTACGGCTATACTAGGCGAGCTGATAGAGCTAGATGCTTTACCTCTTGTTTGGTACAGAGTAACTATGGCAGTAGTTTTTATTGCCGTTTATATGGTCATAAGCAAAAAACCTTTTAAACTAAACCGAAAACAGTTTGTCCGATACACATTTGGAGGGATATTAATATGTTTGCACTGGGTTGCGTTCTTTTCTTCTATAAAAGAATCAACCATATCTATAGCGCTTACTATGCTGAGTACAGGTACTCTTTTTGCGGCTTTTATAGAACCTATAGTATTCAAACGAAAAGTGAAACTATCGGAAATAGTCTGTGGTGTGCTTATAATAATAGGAGTATCTGTTATATTCAGAGTCAATTCACAATATACTTTGGGTATCATGTATGGTCTAGCAGCTTCTTTGCTGTCGGCTACCTTTTCGGTATGTAATGGTTTGTGGGTCAAAAAGAATCCGCCTACCACTATTACTTTCTATCAGCTGTTTTTAGGAATAATATCTCTGTCAATATATATGGCTTATCAAGGTTACTTTACTGCAAGTTTCTTTGTATTAACAACCGAAGATTGGATATACTTAGGAATATTGAGTAGCGTTTGTACCGCTTATGCCTTTATAGCATCGGTCAAAGTTATGCGCTTTCTGAGCCCTTACACTGTTATGATAAGTGTTAATTTGGAACCTATATACGGTATACTGCTGGCTGTCATTATATTTGACGAAGCCAAACAGATGACTCCTGCATTCTATATGGGGACGGGAATCATACTTTTATCGATGGTTACTAACGCTGTATTTAAGAGATTTGAGAAAAAGAAAATAAACAACAATTAGATAAGAGTATTTATTATATTTGTGACTTATCTGTAAAAATATTAAACATGGAGTATTTAGATTTTGAATTACCTATTAAGAACCTAGAAGAACAACTAGCAGAGTGTATAATAATAGGTGAGAAAAGCGATGTTGACGTAACAGCAACTAGCCAGGGAATCATCAAAAAAATAGAAAAACTAAAGAAAGATATATATAGCAACTTAACGCCTTGGCAGAGAGTGCAATTGTCAAGACATCCTAATCGTCCTTATACTTTAGACTATATTAACGCATTAGCAGGCGATACTTTTATGGAACTTCACGGTGACAGAACTGT
The DNA here is from genome assembly GCA_013215105.1 of Flavobacteriaceae bacterium. GTDB lineage: Bacteria > Bacteroidota > Bacteroidia > Flavobacteriales > Flavobacteriaceae > DT-33. Next base: position 18,474 of record JABSPL010000062.1, on the reverse strand, counting down.
AAAAGACGACAAAGCAATGATAGGTGGACTAGGTAAAATAGGCGACCAAAGTTATATGTTTATAGGTCAACAAAAAGGTTATAATACCAAGACCAGACAGTACCGTAACTTCGGAATGGCTAACCCAGAGGGATACAGAAAGGCTCTTAGACTTATGCGTATGGCAGAAAAGTTCGATATCCCTGTAATAGCTCTTATAGACACTCCAGGTGCTAACCCAGGGTTAGATGCTGAGGAAAGAGGACAAGGTGAAGCTATAGCTCGTAATATATTCGAGATGACTACTCTTAGAGTGCCTATTATAAATATAATAATTGGTGAAGGTGCTTCGGGTGGAGCCTTAGGTATAGGTGTAGGTGATAGGGTTCTTATGATGGAAAACTCTTGGTTTTCGGTTATTTCTCCTGAAAATTGTTCTTCTATACTTTGGAAAAGTTGGGATTATAAGATACAAGCAGCCTCGGCTCTAAAGCTTACTTCTAGCGATATGACAGCTCAAGGACTTATAGATGGCGTTATAAGAGAACCTGCTGGTGGAGCACATTCCGACAGAAAAGAAACTTTCGATAACGTAAGAAAAACTATTATAGATACTTTAGCTGAACTAAAAAAACTAGACATAGACACCATGATAGAACAACGTATGGCGAAATATGAGAATATGGGAGAGTTTTCTGAAAAATAAAAACATAATACAATTACTGAAAAAGCCGATATAATTTATATCGGCTTTTTTTGGTTGCCGCAATGACGAGTAGGGGGTGCAATGACGAGTAGGGGGTGACTTGCAGGTGTAGGGGTTGCCTTACGAGGCACGAAGTAATCTCTCGCTGGTGACTGTTTAGCAACCAAAAACAAATCTTTTATTTTTATAGGATAGAAAAAAGTAAACAAAAGACTTTTTTGAATATATTTACACTCATCTTATACCAATTGTATTTCTAAATGTCATAAAAGAAATAGAATTATTTTTTTCTTTAGCAAGGCAAAAAATTTAAGCATAGCATGGCTATGGTTCTGTTTTTTAACGCAGATAAAGGAGAAAAGAAACTATTTACATATGACAGATGGAGATTCAACTGGTATTAATTAATAATACAAAATAGAACCACTATTTTTTAATCATAAAATTGAAATACAGTATGAATTCGATAATAAAACTATTCGGCATAAAATATCCTATAATACAAGGAGGAATGGTATGGGTAAGTGGTAACAAACTAGTAAGCCAAGTGTCCGAAAACGGAGGGCTAGGAGTATTAGGAGCAGGATCGATGTACCCGAAAGTACTAGCCGAGCATATAATAAAGTGTAAAAAAGCTACCGACAAACCTTTTGGAGTTAACATACCACTGATGTACCCCGATATAGACGAACTTATGGCTATAATAATGGAACATAAAGTAGCTGTAGTATTCACTTCGGCAGGTAGCCCAAACCTATGGACAGCCAAGCTTCAGGCAGTAGGCATAAAAGTAGTACATGTAGTGAGTAGCGTTAAGTTTGCCCTAAAAGCACAAGCTGCAGGTGTTGATGCCGTGGTTGCCGAAGGTTTCGAAGCTGGTGGGCATAACGGTAGAGAAGAATCGACCACTATGACTCTTATTCCTATGGTCAAAAAGGCTTTGGATATACCTGTGCTTGCCGCAGGAGGTATCGCTACTGGTAGGTCTATGCTTGCTGCTATGGCATTAGGTGCCGATGGTGTGCAGATAGGAAGCCGATTTGTGATGAGTAAAGAGTCCTCGGCTCATATAAACTTCAAAGACTATATACTTAACTCTACCGAAGGAGACACCGTGCTTACCATTAAAGAACTTGCCCCTGTTAGGATGATGAGAAACGCATTTTATAAACAGATAGAAGAACTTTATAGCAACAATGCCTCAGCACAACAACTAAAAGACCTGTTAGGCAGAGGAAGAGCCAAAAAAGGAATGTTCCTAGGCGATATGACCGAAGGAGAACTAGAAATAGGTCAAGTAGCAGGGCTTATAGACAGCGTAATGTCGGTAAAAGATATTATGCAAGAAATAGTAAGCGAGTATAACCAAGCCAAAACAACTATGATGGATTTGTAGGTTACTATTAGCTATTTATATAAACAGCAAAAAGCTAGTAAAGTATTATACTTTACTAGCTTTTTGGTTTATTGTTTGTTTTGTTTTTACTTCTTACTAGAAGTTAAATCTAACTGATGTATTCCAAGTTCTTCCGAAACCGAAGAATACTTTGTTACCTGTGTCTATTCCTTTGTATTTAACTCCTGTAGAACCATAATCTCCATCAAATGTATTAGATGTAGATTCTGAAATATAAACTTCGTCAAATAAGTTATTTATATTTAACCTAAAGTTAAGCGATTTACCTGCCTTAAGATTCCATTTATAAGAAACACCTGCATCCATCAAATTATAAGATGGTAATTTCAAAGATCCCTTATGGTCTTCAGAAGAAAAATTACTTATATTTAATTTAGCATATAACTTATCTACATAATCCCAAGAAACATCAAAATTCAATCCTTCAATAGCTTCGTAATTTAATCCTAATCTTGAAGTTAATTGAGCAGAATCACCTACTTTAACGTCATCCATATATAGTACTTGCTCATTAAGTAACACTCCTGTGTTTTCCTCATATGCTTTACCTACAGGATTCCCTTCATAGAACCAATCACCTATAGAAAGTACTCCTACTACACTCAGGTTATCTAATATTTTATAAGTAAAATCTACCTCAACTCCTTGATGTATTTCTTTTAATCCACTTAAAGTTATATCATCTTGAGTTACAGCATCTCTATTTCTTTTAAATATATCATTCCAAGTAGTTCTATATATATTTACATTAGCCGAAAAATTAGAAGAACGGAAACCATAACCAAGTTCTATTCCTGTTATTTGTTCATTCTTATAATCTTCGTTTATAGTATTACCGTTAGTTCCATATTTAGATTCTGTAAATATTGCAAAGAAATTAGGTTGTTTAGAGTAGTAACCTGCATTAGCAAAAATATTATGTTGCTCATCTATATTATAGTTTATTCCCCCTTTCACATTACCTCCAACGATAGTTTCTTTCTTGCTTTTTCTATTAGGATCAGAGTTAAGATATCTCATTTTATCTATTCTTTGGAAAGTTTGAGAAGAAACTGCTGCCTGTACAAACACTGAAACATCTTCTTTAGAATATTCTAGTTGAGCAAACAATCCAGACCACTTAACTTTACCTTCATAATTATGTCTTATTTTATCTCCTTCGGTTATACTTTTGAATACATTTAAAGTAGATGCCAAATCATAATCATGCTCTACTATATTTATAGTATTAGGATTATTCAAATCTGTTCCGTCAGAATATCCATCAGATCCCAAAAGATTTGCAACTTCCTTATAGTGAATACCAGTGTAATCACGTAAATCTATACCTAAATCTAAAGTAAGGTTTTCGTTTATTTTTTCGTTGAAGTTTATAACAGACCCTATCCAGTTATGTGAGTTTATTGAATTATATAAAATTATTCCTTCACTAGACCCACTTATATATTTACCGTCTGCATTAGGTGTAGCAGTGTGAACATCGGTGTCTCCATCATAGAAAGTAACTGGTTCTCCTGAGTTATAAGCATATATTTTATCAAAATCTATATTACCTGTATCTGGGTTTTTGAAGAAGTCTTTATATGATTTTTTTCCATTAATCTTACCATTACCACTTGTTCCACCTCCACGTCCGTAAGAAGCATAGACTATTGTAGATAATTTAGATGTATCATTTATTTTCCATTCCCAATTCAAAGAAGCTACTGGTTTGTGATAATTATTATTACCCCAGTTAAAATCTTTTCCTTTTAGAGTACCATAGTTTTCATTGTATTTAGTACCGTATTTCAAGTATTTATCTATAGATGTAGTATAAGCTCTCCTTGCATGCTCTTGAGGAGCTCCAGTTAAAATAAATTGGAAATCATGCTTTTCACTAGCTTTATATCCCATACCTATAAAATAAGAATACCCTGTAAAGGCTGTACCTTGTGCGTAACCATCACCTGAAGTACGACTCATAAGTACTGAAGTAGAGAAACCAGAATCCATAAGACCTGTATTATATGATGCAAGAGTTTTCATATACATATCGTTCCCCATACCTACAGAAACAGATCCTCCTTCTTTTTTGTCTGATGATTTTAAAACCACATTTATAGTACCACCAACCGATGAAATAGCTAGTTTAGAAGAACCTAATCCACGTTGTACTTGCATAGCCGAAGTAACGTCAGATAATCCTGACCAGTTAGACCAATATACAGCTCCACTTTCCATATCGTTTACAGGCATACCGTTTATCATAACAGCTACGTTTTCTTGAGAGAAACCACGTATGTTGATACGAGCATCTCCAAAACCACCACCTTGCTTAGTTACATAAACCGAAGGAGTGCTTTTAAGTAGTTCAGGGAATTCCAGAGAACCTAGTTTAGCTTGTATCTCGTCTATTCTTATAGTCGAAACTGCTACAGGAGTTTTTCTGTCCTTAGCCAAATCGATTATTCCCGAAATAACTATCTCGTCAAGTGCGTTAGCATCTTCTTGTAGAGTTATAGTTCCGAAATTTTTAGTTGCTCCGTCAGCTACAGTGTAGTTAAGTTTTAAAGTAGTATAACCCATAAAGATTATCTCTAATACTCCGCTACCAGCTTCTACGTTTACGCTAAAATTACCGTCAAAGTCGGTATTAGTCCCTTTGTTTTGTGATTTTATTATCACGTTAGCACCAGTTACAGGAACTCCTGATTGGTCAACTATAGTACCAGTAAGTTTGGACTGTGCAAAAATAGCTGTCGTTGATACGAACAATACTAATAATAGTAAATGTTTAAATGATCTCATTTTGTGTTTTTACGTTAGATTTATTTATGAGGCAAATTTCATGGAAAAAACAGACATAAAATCACAATATAGATTAACAATAGCAAGACTAACACCAGATAAGTCTAATGTATAATATCTTGGCAATCAAAAACCAACTAGTCTATTGTTAATTTAATGTTACCTGATTGTTAACCTTAAAAGATTAATTAGTCTATTGCTTTGTTTATTTTTAACATAACATTCTTAGGAATTGCTGTTAAGGTATTTTTGATATTATTTTCGGTGAATTTATATAGTCAAAAATAATTTGAGCTGAATAAAAACATTAATCGGCTCATGACATACAATTGGCAACAATCGGACTGGAAAAACTTTACTTACAACAAAAGTGATATAGAAGAATATTTGTATGTTTTTGCTGAAAAAATAGGTATTAACAAAGCCTTTAAAAACGTTTTACCCGAGGAACATAATCAGAATGTTTTAGTAGATCTATTAGTTTTGGAAGCCATCAAAACATCGGAAATAGAAGGTGAGTATTTGAGTAGAGAAGATATAATGTCTTCGATAAAAAACAACTTAGGAATAAGTAATAACGACAAACCAACCAAAGACCTACATGCTAAAGGTATCGCAAAGATGATTACCGAAGTAAGAAGCAATTATAAAAAGCCATTGACCGAAAGTATTATTTTGGATTGGCATAAAATTATCTTCTCGAAAAAACAAAACCTTACTATAGGAAAATGGCGTTTTCACTCTGAACCTATGAAAATAGTATCAGGTAGCTATGGTAAAGAAACTATACACTTTGAAACTCCTCCTTCGGCTAGAGTTCCTGCCGAAATGAAATGTTTTATAGAATGGTTTAACCAAACAGCCCCCGGAAAAGAAAAGGAAATAAAACACCCTACTATACGCTGTGCTATTGCTCATCTGTACTTCGAGTCTATACATCCTTTAGAGGACGTAAATGGACGTATAGGAAGATCTATAGCCGAAAAAGCATTATTGCAAACCATCGGCTTCCCTATACTTATAAGTTTATCGGATAGTATCGAAAAAGAAAGAAAACAATATTACAAAGCTCTGAAGATAGCTCAGAGAAGTAACGATATAACAGATTGGATTGTTTATTTTACTAATATAATAATAAAGGCTCTGGATAATTCTGAAGAATTAATAAACTTTACTCTTCAAAAAACCAGATTATTTGACTATTACAAAGATAAACTGAACCTAAGACAACTAAAAGGCATAAACAAAATACTAGATAATGGCTTAGTTATATTTGAAGGAGGAATGACTACCAAAAAATACATGAGAATAAATAAAATATCCAACTCGACCGCCACAAGAGACTTACAAAAGCTAAACGAAATGGGAATATTCAAGTCTACAGGACAAGGAAGGAATGTTAATTACCAGATAGTGTTTCTGTAAGGTTCAGATATGTAGAGGTTGAAGTGTAGTACTCAACTAGGTGCATAAAAAAAAGGCTTACCACAACGGTAAGCCTTTTTCTAACTAAAAATAAATTATTTTTTTTACAAGTTCAAAGTTAAACCTGCATAGTATTGTTGTCCTATAAATGCTGTAGCTGGTGCCGAACGATATTCGTTACCACCTATATTGGTAGCTCCTATCTTAAGTACCGACTTAAGACTTTTTAGATGATAGCTAATCTGTGCATCTACAACAGTATTAGCAACTATTATAGCATCTGCTATAGAAGACTCCCAAAGGTACTCGTCGTTCCAACGTACATTTACGTTAAAGTCTAAGTTTTTAACAATCGATGTTTTACCTATATTAAACTTAACCTTGTGCTCTGGAGTATTAAACGCCGCCTCAAAGTCAGGGTCTGCTGCCTGATCGAAATCGAACTTAGCATAAGTATAGTTAAAACCTATATCGAAACCTTTTACCTTAGTATTAAGCCCTAAAGTAGCTCCGTATGAAGAAATATCAACCTTAGAGTTTGTGTATACTTGGAATGCTTGGTAGTCTCCAGTTAGTATAGCTGCTCCTTTACTAGTGACAGCACCTGCTCCAGCTAAAGGTGAAGAAGGAGTTTTATTTGTTGGGTCAAGTATAAAGCTATAATCTCCAGTTCCTACCTCACCAACTTTTCCATGTAGAGGAGCTATTACAGTAGAAGTGTTAATGAAGTTTTCGTATTTACTATAATAAACATTCACATCAAGACTTATTTTATTAATCTTACCTCTATATCCTATTTCAAAAGCAGTCACTTTCTCTGGCTGTACATAACCTACGTTTGCTTTTTCCAAGGCAGCTTCAGCTTCTTGAAACTTAGCTAATCCTGCCATATTACCTACAGCTAACATTGCACCTCCTTCTCCAGCTAATTTGGAAAATGCATCTATAGAACTATACGTGTAAGAATTATTATAAGCCATAGAGCCATTTACATCAATAAAAGCTTCTCCTACAGTACTAGAATCAGGGTCAGTATCAATATAAGCACCTCCTCCAGATCCAGCAGATAAACTATACCCCAGAAGACTTATACCAACACCTTCTTTAGTATATCTATCAATATTATCAGGAGCAGAACCTATTAATAAAGCTTGCCCTACATCTAAACCTATATATTGATCTTGAGTAGTAGGGTTTCTAAATCCTGATTGTATAGATGCTCTTATATTATGGTTTTTGTCCTCTCCCATAGCATAAGCTAGTGAAAATCTTGGAGAGAAATTACCATCAAAGTTTTGAGCCTTGTCGTAACGTATAGAAGTTGTTAGTTTAAGTCTATCGTCCATCAGTTTCTTTTGGTATTGAGTATATATACCGTATTCTCCATAAGTAATAGCTCCATCATAGTCAGTAAATATAGTTCCATTAGAATTCAATTCATACATTCTATAAGAACCTCCTACTTGTACATCTCCGAAGTTATAGTTAACATCTGAGTGATATATTCTAGACTTATCTGTAAACAAAGAACCCGTACTTAAGTTTGGATCACTTTTAGTAGCTTGAAACATAGTGTCAAAAGCAGCTGTTCCTGGTAGAGCCAAGGTAGCATCAGCAGCAGCTTTAGCTTGTGCATGAGTTGCTGTTCCTCCTGTTGCTACAAAAGCACCTACATAAGTACCAAACCAAGTATTTTTTTGCTTTAAGGACATATTAACACCAGTAAACTTCATATCGTAAGATTCGTTAGCATCTTCGATAGTAGCATAAAAACGAGCAAAGAATTTTTTACCTTTAAACTCTAATTTATGCTGTTGCATCATAAAGTTCTCTAAGTTATATCTGTTAGCTCCTTGGTATATAGTATTTCCTTGACCATATTTGAAGTTGTATATTATCTCTAAGTCTTCGTTACCCATAGGACGGTAATTAAAAGAAGTACTCATCTTAAAATTCTTGATTTTATAATCAGTCAAATCCCTTTCTTTATAACCTGGCATACCTACTACAACATCAGGAACATAAGCTGAGGCTCCTGTAGGTAGAAGATATACTCCAGGTACATCTTTATCTTTAAGAGTACTTTCCATCCCTAAAGCAACTGCTTTTATATTAGTAGCTACCTCATCACCATATATATTAAGCCCATCATGAGCTAATCCTCTATTTTCAAATTTCACTATATCATTAGCTTTACCCGCTGCATTTACGGTGTATTGATCATAATCTTCGGCTATATAGTCAGTACCATTAGTAAAGGTAAAAGAAGCTTTAGCAGCGAATTTATGGCTAAACTTACGAGCTACTCTAGCAGAAGTTTCTGTATATACGTTAGTACCACCAGCGTTTTGGCTAGTAACACCACTTTTTACATAAGCAGAAACACCTTCGCTATCGAAAGGGTTTTTGGTATTCATAAATAGTATACCGTTAAAAGCATTAGCACCATAAAGAGCCGAAGAAGCACCAGGAAGTAATTCTACACTTTCTATATCTAGCTCTGAAGCACCTAATAGGTTACCAAGTACAAAGTTAAGAGCTGGTGAAGAGTTATCCATACCATCGACTAACTGTACAAAACGAGTATTAGAAAAAGCAGCAAAACCACGAGTATTAACCGACTTAAATGTAAGTCCGTTAGAGTTCATGTCTATACCTTTTAGGTTTTCTAGTCCGTCGTAGAAAGAAGCTGAAGGAGTGTTACGCACTGCCATAGCATCCATACGCTCTACAGTAACTGGCGACTCCATTATTCTTTCAGGAGTTCTAGAAGCAGAGACTACTATTTCGTCCAAATAGCTAGATTCTTCTTCTAAAGTGATATTTAAGTTACTATTATTAGTAGTTACCTCTACTGTTTTGGTTTTAAAACCTACATAAGAAAACTCTACTTTAAAGGGTACTGTTACGTTTATAACTAATGTGTATTTACCATTCACATCGGTAGTAGTTCCATGTACAAGGCTTTCTGATAATACGTTAACCCCCATTAGAGGTTCTCCGTTTATATCTGTTACTTTCCCCGAAATGGTTGTTTGGGAATAAAATATAGTACTTACGAAAAGACTACATAATAGAATAAATTGTTTCATATATTAAATTTGTTATGTTTTGCACTAAATTAGACATTTTATTATTATTAACAAATAATTAAATGTTTTTTTGAGATAACTATAACGTGGTTTTATCTAATATATAGGTAATCAAACAAATATACTGTGTATTGAGTTAATTTAAATAGGTTCTAAATATAAGTTTTATGTTATTTTAACCTAAAAAAGTAAACTTTTATATAGAAACCTTAGCTTTTATTGCAGGATGAGGATTATAGTTTTCGAATTTGATATCCTCATAAGTAAAATCGAATATGTTTTTGATGTTTTTGTTAAGTTTTAGTTTAGGTAAGTCTCTAAACTCTCTACTTAATTGTGTTTCTATCTGTTCTTTGTGGTTATTATATATATGAGCATCACCAAAAGTATGCACAAAACTACCGACTTCTAGCCCTACTACTTGTGCTATCATTGCCGTAAACAAAGCGTAAGAAGCTATATTGAAAGGTACTCCCAAAAACACATCGGCACTTCTTTGGTATAGCTGACACGATAGTTTTCCCTCGCTTACATAAAACTGAAATAGTGAATGACAAGGAGGTAAAGCAGCTTTGTTGTTAGCTACATTTTGTTCAAAAGACACTGAAGTATCGGGTAATACGCTAGGGTTCCAAGCGGTTATTATCATTCTACGACTATCTGGATTGGTCTTTAGGGTTTCTATGAGGTCAGCGACTTGGTCTATGCCTTCGCTGTTCCAGTTTCTCCATTGATGACCATATACCGGACCTAGGTCACCGTTGCTGTCAGCCCATCCGTTCCATATTTTAACGCCATTTTCTTGTAGGTATTTTATATTAGTATCTCCTTTTAAGAACCATAAAAGCTCGTGGATTACCGATTTGAGATGTATCTTTTTGGTAGTCAGTAAAGGAAAACCTTCGGATAGGTCAAACCTCATCTGATAACCAAAAACACTAGTAGTACCAGTACCAGTACGGTCTTGTTTGACTGTACCTTCTCTTAATACATGCTTTACTAAATCGAAATAAGTTTTCATTTAAAGGAAATTTTCAAGTTCTTTATATAATGGTATTTTCTTGACAGATATATCTGGTTGATACTGCAACATAAATATATTTTGGTTTATTACCCCTTGGTTTTTGCTCAGTTTATAACTGTATTTATGAGCCAACCTAGTAGATGTTCCTTTGCTTAGGTTTTCGTAATAATCTCCTTCACCGTATAGTCTCATTATAGTTTCCAAAAAGGTGTCATAACCCAATATAGAACTAGAGGAGGGGAAACTATTGTATTTTTCTTTGTACAAATCGTAAAACTCAGACATGTTTTCGTTGTCTATATTTAGGCTTTCCGAACTTATATAAGTGTAGTTAAGTTTTGCTAATCGGGCATTGTCTATTATATCGAAACCTCTTGTTTTTTCGAAAGAAAACAACCTCATATTTACTTCATCTTGAACTGTAAGGCTGTTAACTAAGGTCGATATCATAGTGCTTTTACGTTTATCGCCTATAGCAGCTATTATCCAATTGTCTCGTATAACCGAAAGACATTCCCTAAAATAGTCTCTATCTACCTCTTGGCTGTCATAAAAAACTATTAATTCGTATACTTTACCCGATAAGTCTAGTTTTGCTTTTACTCTGTCTATTATTATTTTGGACTCTATAGTTCCGTCTCCGACTATTATTATAGTTTCATAAGTATAGTTTCGTATCATATAATCGACGGCTGTGTCTTCGTATATATCTTTATCAGCTCCTAGTTTTATAAGGTTACTTGCGTATAATCCCGATTTACCTTTATAGTCCATAGGCAATATAATAGGTGTTTTACTTATAAGTTCACTTGTTTTTTTTGAGTTTTTATGAAACAGAGGCCCTATTATAGCATCGTATTTTACATCTCTATTAGTTCTTATTATACTTCTTATAGTGTCTATATTGTTTTGAGTGTCAAACACCGAAAGTCTTATGTCGGCTCCTTGCGATTGTAGTTTATCTAAAGCTATACTCATTCCCATATACATATCAGATACTATATCGACCAGTGTTTTCTTCCTTCTGAAAATGCTATAAGGACTCAAACTATCGTATTTATAAGAATTGAAAGGTAGTAATAAAGCTATATTCAAAGGCTTGTCTAAGTCTATATTGTCTTCAAAAAACAAAGTATCATCGTTTTCGAAATAACCCAAATCAGATGTTTTTCTTATTTTAAGATACATGCCCAATTTCAAACCGAAATCCAACTCAGGGTTTATCTCATATAGTTTAAGCTCGTCTATATTGTAGCGTTTACTTATATTATATATAGTGTCTCCTTTTTGGACTATATGAACTATATATTCTTTTTTTAACTCTTCCAAAGGAAGTTCTATCTCCTTTCCTTTTAGTCTTTTGGGTTCAGGAATAATTAATTCTAAACCTATATCTATATCGTCAGAAGAAAGTGAGTTAGCAAACTTCAATTCTTCTACGGTCAGACCATATTTTCGGGCTATAGAATACAAACCTTGCTTAACGTCTACTGTATGCGAAGGGTATAAACTACGTAGTTCAGGCGCATCTATAGGTATGTTTATAACCGTGTTTTTACCAGGTTTATTACCTAGAGTAGAATTAATACTTTTCAGATATTTCTTTTTTACACCTATTTTTTTGGAAATAGTTTTCATGGTTTCTCCTTCTTTCAAAGTATAAGAAAGGTGAGGATTAACTATTTGAGAGTAAGAAATACTCACAAAAAACAGAAGTAAAGTAGTTAGCAATAAGTTTTTTATCATATTAATTATATGTTATTACAAATAAAAGGTTGTAATGCAATATTACAACCTTTTATAAAAATACAATTTTTATATCAATCTTTTTTGATTATTGTTATCGAATATCAATAAAAAGAACACAAAACAGTGTAATCGCTTGTGTAGTACGAAGTAAGGTTGTTATGTGTTAATCTTTAAAATACTATAAATGCCATAAAACAATAATATTATATAGGCCAAAAATATTCCACTGATTATTCCCATTCTATAGTGGCAGGTGGTTTCGAACTTATATCATAAACAACTCTGTTAACTCCTTTTACCTTATTTATTATATCGTTAGATACTTTTTGAAGAAATTTGTAAGGTAAGTCAACCCAGTCAGCCGTCATACCATCGACAGAAGAAACTGCCCTAAGAGCAACTACTTTCTCGTAAGTTCTTTCATCGCCCATAACACCTACCGAATTAACGGGCAACAACATAGCTCCTGCTTGCCATACATCGTCATATAGGCCGTAATCCCTAAGCCCTTGTATAAAAATATGGTCAACTTCTTGCAAAATACTTACCTTTTCGGGAGTAATATCTCCGAGTATTCTGATAGCTAAACCAGGTCCAGGAAAGGGGTGTCTGCCTAATAATTCTTTCTTTATTCCCAAAGAAGCACCTACACGTCTTACCTCGTCCTTGAATATCATCCTTAGAGGTTCTACTATTTTTAGCTTCATATAGTCAGGTAATCCCCCTACATTATGGTGCGATTTTATGGTTGCAGAGTCTGCTCCGTTATGCGATATTGATTCTATTACATCAGGGTAAATAGTACCTTGTGCTAGCCATTTGGCATCTTCTATCAGCTTTGATTCTTGGTCAAATACATCTATAAAAAGTTTACCTATAGCTTTTCTCTTTTTCTCAGGGTCTTGTATTCCTGCCAAAGCATCTAAAAACAATTTGGAAGCATCTACGCCTTTTACGTTAAGCCCCATGTGCTTATACTGGTCTAGTACGTTCTGGAATTCGTCTTTACGTAACAGTCCGTTATTTACAAATATACAATGCAAGTTAGTACCTATAGCTTTGTCGAGCAACACGGCAGCTACGGTAGAGTCAACTCCTCCCGATAACCCTAATATTACTTTGTCTGTTCCTATTTTGGTTTTAAGGCCTTCTACAGTATTTTCCACAAAATTGTCAGGAGTCCAGTCTTGAGCTAGTTTAGCTATTTTGACTAAGAAGTTTTCTAATAATTTGGCTCCGTCAAGTGAATGATAAACCTCAGGATGAAATTGTATAGCATAAGTGTCTTCTCCGGATACTCTATAAGCTGCATTTTCTACATCGTGAGTACTAGCAAGTAGCTCTCCTCCTGTTGGTAATGCCGATATAGTATCGCTATGGCTCATCCATACTTGGCTTTCTTTTTTTATTCCTTGGAACAAAACCGAGTCTTTTACGAATGACAAATTAGCTCTTCCATATTCTCTGGTCGATGATTCGCTTACTTTTCCTCCAAAAAAATGTGCTAAATATTGAGCTCCGAAACAAACTCCTAATAGAGGTATTTTGCCTTTTACCTCCGATAAGTCTATTTTGGGGCTGTCGCTTGACCTTACTGAGCTAGGGCTACCCGAAAGTATAATCGCTTTGTAAGACGTAAAGTCCATCTTAGAACCATTGTATGGTTTTATTTCGCAAAATATGTTTAATTCTCTAACTCTTCTGGCTATCAGTTGAGTAAACTGAGAACCGAAATCTATAATCAATATCTTTTCTTCCATGTGCAAAAATATAATTATTTTAGTTAAGCTTTAATGTTTCAATGTAAATATAATATTAAGAAACCAATATAAATATAGTTATACCTATATTTAGGATTCAAAAAACAAAACTATTTTTAGTCTATCAAAAAAACAATATTTATAATAGGTAAAAACCAAATAAATATGATATTTGCAGAAACAAAACAAAATTAATGAAATTAATAACATATATAATATTTTTTCCTCTGTTTTTGGTCTTATCAATATTGCCTTTCAGAGTTTTGTACTTCATTTCTGACTTGGTATATATACTAGTCTATAGACTAATAAAATACCGTAAAAAGGTGGTTTTAGATAACCTAAAACTAGCTTTCCCCGAAAAGACAGATGCTGAAAGAGAAAAAATAGCGAAAGATTTTTACCGTCATTTCTGTGATTTATTTATAGAATCGTTAAAGTTCCTTACTATAAGTGAAAGGGCTCTAAACAAGAGGTATATTTTTAAAGATATAGATGTATTTAATAATATTTACCCTAAAGATATAATAATAACTTGCGGGCATTACGCTAATTGGGAGTGGATGACTTCTATACCTCCAAATTTACCAGAATATAAATGTGTAGCTGTATATATGCCTTTGACTAATAAATATTTCAACAAAGCTATAGCCAAATCGAGAGGTAGGTTCGGAGTAAAGCTTGTAATACCTAAAGACATATATCCTGAAATAGAAGAAAACAAAAAGTCTAAAACTCCTAGTGTATATGGTTTAGCCTCTGATCAGTCTCCCACAAAGAGAAAAGCCAAATACTGGACTGAGTTTATGGGTATAAAAGTACCTACTCATGTTGGTACCGAATTATTAGCCAAGCAGCACGATTGTGCTGTGATATTTCTGAAAAGCAAAAAAGTAAAAAGAGGATATTACGAAATTACTCCCGAAGTGCTTTCTGAAAGCCCTAAAAAAACTACTCAGTACGAGTTGACCGATTTGTTTTTACGTAAGTTAGAACAGCAAATAAAAGAAGATCCTCAATATTATTTCTGGACTCATAGGAGGTGGAAACACAGGGTTAAATAGTAATATGCTTTAATATTAATAGAAAGGGCAATATTAAACCAAGAGTTTATTTAAGGTTTCGTGCTGTTTTTTTAATGTTTAAAATATAGGAAGACTCTTATTAATAAAAAGTTCGAAACAGGAGGAGTTAAGTTCCTTTAATTTAGGAAGATTTCTAAAATTAAGAGGTTTACTTATGTTTTTTTTTGTTTTTATAGTAGAATTTTATATTAAACTAGTTATTTTTGTGTATTTGATTGAATAATTTAAAATAAAAACAATGTAAATATGAGAAAAATTATATTATTAATAATTGTAATTATAGTTATAATTATAGCTGTTGTGTTGATATATAAGAGCATCCCTAAACTTAATTTATTAACTGGATATGCTTCCAAAAATGCAAACTCTTCTATTTATATAGCAAACAGGCTACTTGATAGTGTTAGTTTAAATGAAAATAACTTTTCTCCTATAAGACTATCTAAAACTAAATTAGATGATGAAGCTAAAATAACAACATCCTCTTTGTATGGTTTAAAGCCAAGAAAAGCTCTGTTTAGGGAGGGATTAGGTTCGGTACTTATTAATGATAATTTCGATATAAAAGTAAAAAGGAAAACTCCTAAAAGAGATAATAAAACCAAAATGTTACCTTATCCTTATGGTGTTTTGCCGTGTAAAGATACTTTGTATTCGGAAATAAATTACACTAAACTAAATAAGGTGACAGACGGTTTTTTGAATGATTATACTGCTCAAAACCAAACAAGAACTGTTTTGGTTTATTATAAAAACAATATAATATCCGAAAAATATGCAAAAGGATATGATGAAAATAGTAAAACACTAGGCTGGTCTATTGCTAAAAGTTTACTGTCAACTGTATATGGAGTTATGAGCAAAGAAGGTTTGATTGATATCAACGAGACTAACCTTTTTAAAGAATGGGAGAATGATGGTAGATCGGCTATTTCTATCAATAACCTTCTGCAAATGAATAGTGGATTGGAGTGGAACGAAGACTATAATACTATATCTGATGTAACCAAAATGTTGTTTTTTGAAGAAGATATGGGGTCTTTTCAGATGAATAAAATATTGAAACACGAGCCAAATACATTTTGGAACTATTCTTCGGGGACTACCAATCTTCTAAATAAAATAATGAGGGAAAGAATGGAGTACTATCAAGATTATTTAGATTATCCCTATTCCAAATTGATAGATAAAATAGGTATGAATTCGATGATACTAGAAGCCGATATGAATGGTAGTTATGTGATGTCGTCTTATGCTTGGGCTACTACCAGAGACTGGGCTAAGTTTGGGATACTGCACCTTAATAAAGGAAACTGGAACGGAGAACAAATAGTAGAAGAATCGTGGATAGATTACTTGACTACTCCTACCGACACCTCTAACGGAGAGTATGGAGGTCAGTTTTGGCTGAACAAGGAAGGTTTGTATCCAGATATACCTAAAGACACCTATTATGCTAGTGGTTATCAAGGTCAGAGAATAGTTATAATACCTTCGAGAGATATAGTGATAGTAAGGACTGCTTTTACTAAAGATGAAGAATTATTCGATTTTAATACTTTCGTCAAAGATATACTAGACTGTATAGAAAAGTAAGATTAAAAATTGCATTAGTAAATGGATATTTACTAATGCAATTTTAGTTTTTTTAGTCTGTAATGTTTAGGCTCAACAAAAAGTCCATAGTGTCGACTCCATCGGCATATTCGCTCAAACTAGGTTTTTGAGTATCCCCTAAGCCAATAGCTCCGACTATATTCATTTCAGAGGTGATACATTGTATTTTGTCTTTGTCGTCGGTTAATTGTTGTTCCAATACTTCAATATCATCGTAGTATTCGTAAAACAAACTAGCTATAGGCGAACTGTACGATTTGTCTTCTTTTAGCATAAAAAAACCATTTTCTCTTATATCAAAAAGGCTCATCAGATAAACTGCTTTGTTATAATCGTAATTGTTTCGGTATTTATCATAGTCTAACAAATAGTTGTATTTGTAAATAGCTTTGAACAAAAGATCTAAATCGTAACCTTTAGGTAAAAATATTTTAGAAATACTTCGGCACCCTAAACCAAAATATTTGAATATATCGTCTGCCATGGCTTCTAGTTGCTCAGGAGTTTCTTTACCCGAAAGTACGGCTACAGCGTTTCTGTTTCTTCTTATGACACTAGGTTTGTCTTTGAAATAATAATCGAAATACCTAGAGGTATTACCGCTACCAGTAGCTATTACAGCGTCAAAGCTCTCTAGTCTTTCACTGAAAGAGATAGCTTTTTTGAAATAAGGGTCTAAATATTCTAAATACTTAGCTATAAGAGGTAGGAAATACTTATCGCTACTCGAAAGTTTTGCTATTATATGGTTACCGCTCATTAGTACGCTCAGAAAGTCGTGAAAACCTACCAAGGGAATATTTCCAGCCATTATGACAGCTACGGTTTTAGGGTTTTTGTTTTCTGAGATATAGTATTGGTCTAACCATAGATCTAAATTTTCTTTAGTTAAGCATTTGGACCAGCTTAGTAAAGAGAAACATACGTTTTCTTTAGTAAACCAAGAGTTATGTTCTTTGCTTCTTTTTATTTGCATAGAAAAAGCATCATAAAAAATATCATTATGAGCAATGTCATTGTTTTTTACAAATTCGTTCTCTGAAAATTGCTTAAGAAATAATCCTAAATCTATAAATGCTTTTTTTCTGTTTTCTAAGTTCATTTTGTCAATTGGTATAATAAAGTTTAGTACTTTTGCAGTGCAAATTTAAAGTAAAAAACAGAATGGCAATAATAATAACCGACGAATGTATAAATTGTGGTGCTTGTGAACCTGAGTGTCCTAATACTGCTATTTACGAAGCTTCCGCAGAATGGAAGTATTCAGAAGGTACTGACCTAAGTGGTAAAGTAGTTTTGCCTAATGGTGAAAGTGTCGATGCTGATGAAGAACTAGAGCCTGTCGATGACGAGGTTTATTTTATAGTTCCTAACAAATGTACCGAATGTATAGGATTTCATGACGAGCCTCAATGTGCCGCAGTATGCCCTGTAGACTGTTGTATTCCTGATGACAATCATGTGGAAACAAAAGAGGAGCTTAATGCTAAGCAGAAATTTATGCATAAATAATTTATAAATACACATACAAACCTAACTAATTAAATGCTAATTAGTTAGGTTTTTTTTGTATATTCGCATTGGTAATTTATAAAACATTGCGTTATGAATAAAGTTTTTAAGTCTCTTTTAGCTATTTATCTAATTAAAATAGTTTTTTCATGTAGTTATAATGACGAAGAAGATATAAGTATAAAATACACCGATGTTTATATAGAAGCTGTCAAATCTCCTATATACGGTTCTATAGGGGTTAGTAATCCTACAGAAACTGATTCTTTTGCATTGAAAGTAGAAGTTGATTCCAAACGAGAATACTCTTATAAAACT
>JABSPL010000061.1 GCA_013215105.1 Flavobacteriaceae bacterium | reverse complement strand
TACACAATAAGAGATGCTAGTTCTAGCGGGTCTATGAAGATATTGAGGATAGTTCCTGATTTTGAGGTGCTTAAAATCCGAAAAACATACGGAGACCCTAATTTTGATCTAATGCATACTATAACCAACGGTAATAATAACGATTTAAAACTTGTTTATAGCTTTATCGAACCTAAGCCTAAAAAAGGAAGCTTACTAAATGGTAATACGATAAATCTAGAAGGAGTTGAAACATTAAAAATTGAAGTAAAATGCGTAGGAAATATTAATTACAAAGAAGAAAAGAAACCATTAGAAATAGTAATAGAAAAATCAAAACTTAAAATATCGACCTCTGATATTTCTTTAATATATAAAGAAACTCCTTTCCCTAGTTCTTTCGAGTATATCTTCGGAGATAGAAACGGAGACTTTGGATTTAAAAATGATGATGATAAAAGTACTATAGGATCACTTCCTTTGATAATATGTGATATAGATAATAATGGAGCAGATGTTGGGTCTTACGGTATAACATTTGCAACTAATATATTTGAAAGCGATAACTATAAATTTGAAATTACCAACACGTCCAACGCGTCCAACACGGCCAACGCGGAATTAGAAATCACAAAGGGGAACTCTATTCTTACATACTTATCCGAATCTAGTTCGGTATATGGAGATAGTAATATACCAATAGATGTAAGTATTAATACTATTCAAGATATAGAATACAAAAAAGTTAATAACACTTGTGGTGCTTCTATAGTGTCATCCAGCACAGGATTTAAATTAAATAGCACTAGCGCAGGTTATGTAGATATAATAATAACTACAAAAATTACACAAACTAACCCAGAAGCAGATAATTATAAATCAATAACTGAAAGTGATGAAAAAATAATAAGGCATACAGTAGAAAAAGCTGAATTAACGTTTACTTTCAAAAATGATTCTAGAGATTTTGGAGATCCTGACCCTGTTTTTGTTTTTGAAAGTGTAACAGGTTTTGTGAATGGTGAATTAGACGGGTATATAGGAGATATAAACGATAAAATATCAGAATTGATAAAAGAAGTTCCTAAAGGTATTACGGATGCATTCTTAAGTTCACCTGAAAGAGTAGGCTACAAAATATTTGTAGATCCAAACAATACAGGAATCGATGATAATTATTATTTCAGCTTTGTAAATGCAAAATTAGCTATAACTCAAGACAAACCTTTAGTTATTACTAAGGAGGAAACTGCAGAGATAACTCAAACATCTGCTAAATTGTTTGCTGCTATAGAAAAAAAAGGAATTTCAGATATAACTGAAATAGGATTTATATGGTCTATTGCTGATGATGATTTAGATAAAAACGATACAGATGTATCAAAGGAAAGAGGTAGGTACATAGAAAGCGTAATCATTGCAACACTTGATCCTGATCCTTTTCCTTTTGAGTACGATATAGAAAATCTTCCAGAAGGAACTAATATATATTATAGAGCATTTACTAAAAACAATGATGGAGTCAGTTATGGTATTATTAGGTCTTTTGTAACCGAAAAGATAGAGGCTACTATAGGTAACTTTGAAGATTTTTATGTAACATATGGAGGTGATAATATAGATTTACTAGTAAAAACAGGGATTACTAGAAATTCAACAGGTAATATATATTTTACTGTAAAATCTTCTTATGGAACTATGATTTTAAATGACTTTTTAACTTTAAAAATTGGTAATGTAGAACAATTCACACTAACAGCAAACATAGAAGAACATGGAGTATATTCTTCTGTCAGTGAATCGATAAAAGTACAGGTAGAAAAAGCAGATATAATAGCCATACCTAAAGATACTACAAGATTTTATTACGAGGAAAACCCTGAAATAAAGATAGAATATACTGGTTTAAAAAACGGTGATAATCCTAATATTACATTAAATATAGTTCCTAGAGCTAGTACTAGTGAGTTGTTAGATTTAAACTCAGATATAGGAGAGTATGTTATTAATTTAAGTGATGATTCTTTTGACAATAATTACAATATAGATACTAGTTCTAAAGCTAAGTTTATTATCAAAGCCGACAGACCTATAGTAAAAACATTAAGCGTAGAAGATGTTACTAGTAGTAGTTTTCTGGTGAATTCTAAAACTATAAGTAATGGAGGTATTGAGATAATAGAACAAGGACATTATTGGGCTACCAAAATTAGTGATCTTGAAAACAAGATGGTTTCAAAGACTTCTGGATACTTCAATAACAAACTAAACGAGTTAAAACCTAACACTCTTATATATATACAATCTTATTCTATTAACAGTGAAGGAGAATCTAAAGGTAATATATTAGAAGTAATAACTAAAAAAAGTTCTCCTTCCGTGACAATACATTCGGAATTGAGAGATATTACATATAGTGACTTTCAGATAATATTTAGTTTTAGTGATTACATAGAAGGTTTCAATATAAATGACATACAAATAGAAAATGCCGAGATAGAAAATATTACAACATTAGATAATCAAACCTATAAAGCTGATATTATACTAATTAAAGAAGGTTTTATTAATGTAAGTATACCAAAGGATAAGGTCTATGACAATCAAAATAACTATAATTTGGAATCAGAAATATACACCATAGAATATAGAATAGATATGTTAGCAGATACTGATAATGATGGTATATTAAATATAGATGAAGATCAAAATAAAGATGGAGACATTTTCAATGACGATTGTGATGAAGACGGAATACCAAACTACAAGGATACGGATTTTTGTCCTATAGAAACTGTTAATCCTAAGATATTCAGTCCTAATAATGACGGTATTAATGATTCGTTTGTTATAGAAGAAATAGAAGTACATTACCCTGATTTTCAGATAATAGTATACGATATAAATGGGAGAGCTTTATTTAACTACAAACACAATGGAAACACTAATAAAGAACCTATATGGTGGACTGGGAAAATAAATAATAGTGAAAACTTAGTCCCTGATGACACTTATTTTTATACAATAAACTACAACAGAGACAATGTAAAATCTAAATCAGGATGGATACAAGTTTCTACCAAATAAGTAATCTAACATTCAAGGGGAATAAACAATAGTAGGGGATTTTAATTTAATAAAATAGCGGTCTAACAATCTTCTTATATATAGATGTTTCAAGCTTAATATTCCCCTCATAATACGCGAAGAATATTTCAATATTCTTCGCGTATTATGATTAGGATATATTCGTACTAAAAAGATGATTTTTCATCTGTATTATGAAGAAATAAATAATCTACCTAAAGGATATGATAATAGTCTTTATAAATGAAAAGTATTCTTAAATGAAAAGACAATTCAAGACTTTCCTTTGAGAG
>JABSPL010000060.1 GCA_013215105.1 Flavobacteriaceae bacterium | reverse complement strand
GGGTCATAGAGACCCTGAAATGCAACCATCGGTTCAAAAATCACCTTTGGAAGCGTCTTGCGATAGCTAATTTAGTGATATTTTCACTATATTTGAAAAGAAAAAGAATTTTGTCCGATTAATAGGGGACTAGACCAAAAGAAAATAAAATAATGTTTTTCCTAAAAGAAGTTTGCAACGTTGATGTTATGCATCATTCTTTATATTTTGAAGGAACAGATGATATTGAAAATGAAAGAATCGAAATCTTAAAACACTTATTGTCTATCGACACTAATAATGAAACAGAATACATCAAAGAAATTACAGAAATCACTCAAAAAACAAAAATACGAAAAGCTATAAGGGAAGTAAATAAAGGCAGAATTACAATTAATACCCAACAAATAAAAAACAAAGAAGAAAATAATATAAAAGACAATTTCCTAAGGTTTAAAGAATTAGTTATTTTCTCTAACAATCACAATATAAAATCATTAGACTTAACTTCTAAGATGCTTAACGAGTATTTTAGCACTTTGGAAGACAAGTCTATAAGAGATAAAATAGTAAATATAAACGACCCTGCTTTTATATCATTCAAGACTATGTTTATAGATTTGAGGGATAAGTTTATATTAAGTAAAGACTTTGGATTAGATGGCTATTTGAGCACAAGGATAAGACACGGTACTTTCTTAAATCATATTAGAAGTGTTTTCGAATCCCATAATTTGGTTTCACAGAAAAAAAATGATATATATATTGAGAACGAATTTTGGTTAAATAAAACACCATTCACTTTAAATGATAAGAAAAGTGATATTCAAAATGAAATAAAAGAGTTTTCTAAACAAATAGACAATTTTACAGAATATATTATAACGGAATTAATTCAAATAAAGACTGAAAAAAACAATCAAAAACAAAAAGCCTTTTTTGATTTCAGTCTTGACAATAAAACTTTAGCCTATCTATTTCAAAAATCGAAAAACTCAATTAATACACATACTTCTTTTTTAAACTTTGTTTTTGAGTACTTAGAAGCAATTATAGAAATTAAATTAAAGGAGATACGGACAATATTAAAAAACGATATAAAAGACGAATACATTAAACTCATTAACTCTTTTGACAAAAAAATCAGGGCAATAATAAATAAAGGTTCATTTATTGATATTACCAGTTCCATTTCAAAATGCCAAACAGATATTATAAATGAACTGGAAAATATATCTGAATGGTTCAATATTTCAAACCCATCATCTGAACTAGTTCTAGATGTTCAAACAATTATTCAAACTGCTCTTGAAATAACGAATACTATTTATCCAAATGAAAATATAATTGCAAACACAAAAGAGGAAACTAACTTACCATTCGCAAGTGGGACAACAAACCTTATTTATATTATAAGGATATTACTAGATAATATTATTAAGCATTCTGGATTAGTAAAATCAAAAAGAAATGTTATAATTAATTCTAAAATAATTGATGATAGAATTTTGAAAATATCTATTTCCAATGATTTTGACGTTAAATTAAAAGATGAAATTACAACAAGTCTTAAGGAAGTTAAAACAAATTGGGATGAGAATCGAAACGATTACTCCAAAATTAATATTGAAGGAGGTAGTGGCTTTGATAAAATCAGAAGAATATTAGCGGTAGATATGCAAATGAAAAATTATGCATTTGATTATGAAGTCAAAAATAACAATATAAATATTTCAATAAGTTTGGAAGTTCGCATTTACCAAACAGAAAAATAATAAAATGAAAATACTATTAATTGAAGATGATAAAAAAAAGATAGAAGATATAAAAGAGTTTCTTTTAACTTTTTACAATTATTCTAATCTTGTCATAAAAGAATCATATCAAAGTGGTCTAAGAGAACTACTAAAAGTAAAATACGACTTGTTACTTCTCGATATGAGTATACCCACTTGGGATAAAAACATAAACGAATCTGGTGGTAATTTTGAAAAATTTGGAGGGTATAAAATTTTAAAAGAAATCACTCGTAAGAAAAAGCCTATCGACACCGTCCTTATAACAATGTTTGATGATTTTGGAGAAAGTGATAAATCCGTAACTCTTAATCATTTAAACAAGTTACTTACTGAAGAATTTCCAACTATATACAAAGGTGTTGCGTACTACAATACCCGTGAAGATAATTGGAAGACTGAATTAGATTTGCTTATTAAATCCTATATGAATAGAGTATGAATATCCTAATTGTAGATGACAACAATGATAAAATTGCTAAAATTGTATCTGTTATAAAAACTATTTCTGAAAACTTCAATATTGATACTGTTATAGATAGTATTAGTGCGCAAATACAGTTAAAGCAAACCAAATATGACTTGCTAATCTTAGATTTATTATTACCTCTAAGACCAAATCAAGAACCAGTGCCTAATGGAGGTGAACAATTATTAAAAGAAATCACTCGGAATAAAACGCTAAAAACACCAACAATTATTGTAGGAATTACTCAATTTGAAGAATATAAAAGTAACTTTTCATCTATATGGAAATTGCTTTTTTTCAATGATTCTAATTGGATTACCGAACTGACAGAAATAATTGAGCACACAGAAAGAAGTATTCTTTTTTCAAGTGATTTATATAAACAAAAGAAACCAGCTATAATCGTTGAAGGCCCAACAGATGCTATTATAATAAAAGAAGCGATTCAACTATTTAAACCAGAGTTTATTGATAAAATAGAAATTAAATCCCAAAGAAGTGCTGGTGCTAGTTGGGTTGCAAATCAAATAGTTGTTTGGGCAAATTTATTAAATAAAGACAATGATGGTAAATTAATTAAATGCATTGGATTACTAGATGGTGACCAAGCGGGTATTGATGCAAATACTGAAATCAATAGGGTAATTAAAACAGATAGTTCTGGTGCAAACTCATTTAAAGTATTCAAACTAAAACCTGATTACGCAAAAAATATCATTCCTGTTTTCAAAAAAGGATTAATAATCCCAATTACTTTAGAAGAATTATATCCTCCTGAATTATGGAAGTATGCTGAATCAAAAGGTTGGTTAGAGGAACGCAGTAAGATGGATGAGTTATTAAAAGACCCTAAAAGTTGGAATAAATGGGACGAAACGTTGAAAGATTATATAAATAAAATAGGATTAAATGAGGATGAATCAATTTACCTAAAAACATTCAAATTAACCACTAAAGAAAAAGTGGTTAAGTATATTGTAGAATTGAATTCAGTAAATAAAAAAAGCACATTACAAAATTTCGAGAAATTAGTTTGTGATATGATAGAATACCTTATTAAATAAGCCAACGCTAAAAGCCATACACATTTGCCAATACTTGTTATAAAGTATGTATTATGCCAATGCTAGCAAGTTTTGGGAAAGAAAAGCCAGACAGGTAATCGAGTAGATGGCTCCGCTCCTAACTAGGAACGGAGTGCACCTCTCACACCACCGTACGTACGGGTCTCGTATACGGCGGTTCACCAAATTGTAATCTGCTTATTATTAATATAATCGACCAGAGGCTTATATCCTTTGCGTTTAAGTCTAGCTTTGGTTATAGTAGTTTTCAATATGGGGCTTTGAGCAACTGCCCAGCCTCCCATTATTCACTACTTTATTATTTTATGGGGTGTTCATGAGTTTTAATATTGAAGGTTAAGGTTTTGTAATTGTTTAGTTGTTGTTTTTGATTTTTAACTTAAATAAACGAGCTATATGATAGGGTTTGATGTTATATATATTATATTTGTGGGGTAATAATATAAATATTTGCTTAGATGGATAACATGAATTGTTGTTGTCTGGGTGTTGTAAGAAATTAAAAAAAATCAAGATAAAATAATGTTTTTAGGTCTGAAGCTTCTTTTCTTAATTCTGATTTCTCCGTTTATAATCGGACTATTCCTGTACGGGTTAAAGAAAAAATCGAAATTTATAGGTAAAATCATTTTGACGATTTATACGTTTGGAATTGGGTTCATTTTAATAATGTCAATTATTGGTACTCTTTCAAAAAAGAAAATATTAGATAAATCGGACTTTTATGGTGAATATGCTATTGACCGAAATTACTTTTCTGGAAAACAAGCGGATTGGCAGTATAATAACTTCCGATTTGAAATTAAAGAAAATGATTCAATATACTTTTACGTAACAGACGGAGAAATAATAAACGAAACCTTTAAAGGAAAAATATCAACTCTAGCACCATACCAATCAGCAAGACTTGTAATTGAAATGGAGAATCCAAATCACCATATTTTGACAACTAATCCAACAATTTATAGAGAAGCTTGGGACTTTTTTATGGTATTTAAATCACCAAAGTTTAACAATATGTACTTTAGGAAAGCAGAATGGAAAGAAGTAGAATTGGAAAACAAAACGAAGAAAACACACCACAGCACTAAATAATACTGTATTAAAACGCAGTTTATTTTTATCGTTGTGTATAATACCTCAAATCAAGAATATGAAGAAAATATTGACATTAATTTTGACTATAATTAGTCTGACAAGTTTCGCTCAAAGTATTGAAACGATTACCGAAAAAATATCGAATAAAATTTGCGACTGCATTAATGATGATATAAACTCTTATTCAGAAATAAAATCTGAATTTAATAGATGCTACGACAAAGAATTCAACCAAATATTCAGTCTTGTTGATTCTGCGGAACAAAAGATATTAGTTCAAAAAGGCGCTTTAGATAAAATTAAAGATGGAATAATTACAACTCTAAATACAAATTGTGAGAAAGTTAGAACTCTAATCCAATCAGAAGTAGAAAATTCTATTGAGCCCGCTGTAAAAAGTGTTTCTGACCCTTGCCCTACTAACTTTAAGGGTAATGACTTGAAAAAAATCAAGAAACTAGACGGTGAAATTATTGCCTTTAACGGACTTGTAACCCAAGTTTATACCGCACATAATGACAAACCTTATTATGAAGTAAAATTGGAAGGTGGAAATACAATATGGATAGCGTCACTTGTGAATAGTGGTTATGAAGTAGAGGGTAATATCATAAGAATATTAGGGTATGTAGGAAAAGTTGAAAATGACGAAATTGTTAAGAAATACAATAAAACGGATTACCACATTTTAGCATTTTGTGTTATTGATATGAAAACAAAACAAATGGCAATGATGCCAGGGTCTGAATTACAAATAAAGGAATGGATGGACGGAAAAATACCAAGAGTAGAAAAATAAAATACTATGTACAACAACTAAGTATTCGGAATACCAATAGTTCAACGCTTAATACTATTGTTGACTAACCCACGTACAGATAACATACTATGGGTATTCCGAAATTTTGTTTTGGTTATATAATAAATATTTCTTCTTTTAAGAAAAAAATACATTGAAGTTTCTATTGAAATTATTCACCTTACAAGTGAACCTGTGCTTTCTTTTCATTTTTATTGCCGTTTCTATATTTTTTTCATTCACCTCTTCGAGTTTATAGTTTCTGAATGCCGTGAGAAACTTCAAAAGACAGTTCGTATAACTGACAATAGTGCTTTTGGCATAACGTTTCATTGCTGGTTTATTCTTGAATTCGCTTATATATTTTTATATATCCATAGGTATTAGCTATATCTTTTGATGAATATTAAGTTTAATGATTTGTATGTTGTTTTACAAGGTTTTGAGTTTTTATTTTCAGATATTACGAAATCGGGGATATGTTGTATATAAGAAATACGTATATTCGCATTGTTAGTGGCAATGAAGATTACTAATTAAAAAACAATAAATATGGAACCTAAACAAAGACATGGATGTGTAACAGCTTGGCTAATTCTAATGATTATTGTTAACTCATTTACTGCAATAATATATCTATTTGCGAGCGACTTTATAATCGAAAACACACCAACTCCTCCATCTGAAAATATGATGTTAATTTTAGGGACAATCGGAATTGGAAATTTAACATTCTCCGTTTATCTATTAAAATGGAAAAAATGGGCGTTCTGGGGTTTTGCAGGAACTAGTATATTAACATTCACACTGAATATCAGTAATGGACTTGGAGTTGGAAGTTCAGCTTTAGGACTGCTAGGTGTAGTAATTATTTATGCGATTTTACAAATAAAGAAAGAAAACACAACTGCTTGGAGTAATTTAGAATAGATGTTGTCCATTAGTGTAAGCTATAAAATTAATATGCTTTACGAGTGGGATATACGAATGTGAGAAACCTTTCCGTAGTATGTTTGTATATGCTAGTTATTTAAAAAATAAGTAAAATAAAATATTTAAGAAATCCCAATATGGGGTAGCCTCTTTGCACTGCAATGGTTTTGTTTCAGTAGCCTTTTTAGTAATTAGTTTAATCATTTTAAGGTTCATTTTGAACCAAATAACCAATAAAAAAAAGGAAACAAATATGGAGCAAGTTAAAAAAAGAGTCAATAAAGTCAGAACAAAAGTAATGAATGGAGTAAAATCTACAATTGAAACAGTTTGGGCTATTGGAACATCCATTGCAGGCACTGTAGTGCTAACTTAGTAAGTGAAATAAATTAATTAAAAATAATGAATACATCTACAATAATAACTATTTTAATAATAGGAATCTATTTCATAATATTAATAAATAAGAAAGATTCTAAACTTGGAATTAATTTAAAAAGAGTTTTTTGTCCAAAATGCAATTTAAAACAACCTTTTATCAGAAAACCTACAAGTGTAAGACAAGCATTATATGGAGGTAGTACTTGTGAAAAATGCAAAACTGAAATGGATAAATATGGTGTTGAAATAAATTAAATGCAAACTATTGTATTTAATGAAATTGTAATTCCTTGATGTAAAGATTCATTTTAAATTACATTTGATTTACTAATTAGTTGCACTAGGTTATTGTTTTTCTGAATTTAAAGAGAATTAAAAACTTGTATAATCCAATTGTTTTCGCTTATTTTGGTGAATATTACAATCTGCATGAAATTGCATGTGAGAAACTATATGTAAGCACACTCGCAGTATTTTA
Organism: Flavobacteriaceae bacterium; assembly: GCA_013215105.1. GTDB lineage: Bacteria > Bacteroidota > Bacteroidia > Flavobacteriales > Flavobacteriaceae > DT-33. The sequence goes on along the minus strand of JABSPL010000060.1, from coordinate 13,241 downwards.
TCAGAATGTAAGTAAATATACTAAATGCATAAGCCAATAACAAGGCACATACCATAGGAGAAGTTTATAAATCGAGTTCGGTTATACTAATGACGTTCAGTTTATGAATGAAGTTTAGTGCTTCTAAGCCCCTACGTCGTATATGCTAGCCGTTGTGCGTCATATACAAATGAAAAACACTGATGATAAAGATTAATTTACTTACAGCCATAGCTCTGTCGCTTATTTTAAATTCTTGTATTGGACAAAAAAGCAAGAATGAACCAAAGCAACCCATAAGCTCAGAAAAGAAATTAGAAGAGAGTAAGCCAGATACCTACAACAATGAACAGCCTTTGTTTTATTCAGACATTAACAATCAGATTAGTCAAGTTGTAAGGACAATTTTTCAAGATAGCAGAGGTGACATTTGGTTTGGAGGAGAAGGCGGTGCTTTTAGATTTTCCAATAATTCGCTTACTTATATTGATAGCATAAGAAGTAATTCAGGAAAAAGGGTTACAATAAAAGACATTGAGGAAGACAATGATGGGAAAATTTGGATTGGACATACGGATGGGATTAGTAGTGTTGATGGAGAAAAAGTTACAAATTATTACGAATCTGATGGATTAATAAGCAATGATGTATGGTGTATTGCGACGGATAGAAACAATCAGGTATGGATTGGAACCATTGAAGGTATTTGCAAATTTGATGGAAAGAATTTCACGCCTTTTGAACTTCCAGAAGGTATAAAAGACACTACAGTTGGTGTTTCGAGTACCAAAATGATACACAACATTATGGAAGATAGTGGTGGTAGAATTTGGTTTAGTACTAATGGAGGGATTTACATAAAAGATAAAAACTCGTTAACAAACCTATCTGAAAAGAATGGTCTTCATACCTCCTTTGTGAATGAGGTAATAGAGATACAGAAAGGGGATTTCTTGATTTCTACTTCCCAAGGACTCTATAAATATCAGAAAGGTATCATTAATGAGGTAACAAGCAACTTGTTTGAAGAAACAAAAGGAACAGGAAGTATTATCGAAGATTCAAATGGGAATATTTGGTTTAATTGTTCCCGCAGCATATACTCTCTTAAAAATGCTGACCTAACTGAATATCGCATATCAGAAGGGAATTATGGACCGCTTACTTTCCAAATTTATGAAGACCAACAAAAAAGACTATGGTTTGTAGGCTATGGTGGAGCTTTTAGATTAGAAAACGGAGAATTTATCAATGTAACAAAGAATGGACCTTGGTAAAATAAATACGAACGCACAACAACTAAGTATTCGGTACACCGATAGGCCAACGGTGAATACTATTATTAACAAACCCATGTACTGACAAACATGCTATGGGTATTTCGAGATTTTGTTTTGGGTTGGTCTTGGGGAAGTTAAAGTCATAAACTCAAACTTTCTCTACTCATAAAAACAACTCAATTTTATGAGTTGAGAATTAAATCGGGAAATGAATATAGAATCATAATTTTTGCTATTGATAACTTGAATTTCTCTGAATGTACAAAGGCTGTGTGTTTGTTCGGTTTTCAATAGAAATCAACCAAGGATTATAAAAAAGCCATCAAGAAAGCAGAATCAATATTAATAAATTATTTAAAGGTAGAATTCAGAGTTTTAATATTGAAGGTTAAGATTTTGTGGTTGTTTAGTTGTTGTTTTTGATTTTCCGCTTAAATAAACTAGCTATATGATAGACTTTGGTGTTATATATATTATATTTGTGGGTTAATAATATAAATACTTGCTTAGATGGATAACATGAATTGTTGTTGTCTGGGTGTTAATGGCCATTAAACAAAAAAACATAAATGAACAAACTATTAATCATTGGAATAGCTTTCCTTTTTACAATAAATATTAGCGCACAAATAAACGAAAAGGATTCAACAGTTCAAGTTGTTGCTTATTGGTCAAAATTAGATAAACAGTCGTATAGTGTATCATATGAAAAACTAAAAATCAAAAATAAAGACACAATTTTCAAAGAATTAATGAAATATGAGATAGATGTGAAAGTTATTGATTCTACTAAAAATAGCTATACAACTGAATGGCTTTATAAAAACTTCACAATTGACACAGACAATGAACTAGTCAAAAAGCTAACATCAATATCCAACGACATTTCTGTAACGATTAAGACTGACGAATTTGGAGCTTTTATTGAAATTGTAAACTGGAAAGATGTAAGAGATTATCTCACAAAAGTCACTAAAAAACTTAAAAAGGAATTGAAAGATGTTCCTAACTATAAAAAGATAATTGAGAATATTATGAATGTTTATTCATCTAAAGAATCAATAGAGGCTAACGCAATTAAAGATGCTATTCAATTTTACTCCTTTCATGGTGTTAAGTATAAACTAGGTGAGGAAATAAACGTAAAATTAGAATTAGCTAATAATTTTGAAGGAAAACCATTTGAAGCAGATGTAACATATACTCTAGATGAGATAAATTCAAAAGACGGGAATTCAATAATTAGAATGAAACAAACCGTAAATTCAGAGCAATTGACAAACGAAACCTATAATTACTTAAAAAAAACAGGAGCTTTTGGCAATAATATTCCAGACAGAAAGGATTTTCCATCTTTAACAAATGAAACCTTTACAGCTTCAAGAGTACACGGAGAAACAGGATGGATTATTTACAGTATTGAAACAAAAGAAGTAAGCGCAGAAGGAACAACAAATATTGAAGAAAGAATAATTGAAATAAAATAACTATGCTTAACTGATTAGTTATACTAGGTTGTTCTTTTGGGTTTTAAAGAGAATTAAAAAATTGTATAATTCAATTGTTTTCGCTTATTTTGGTGAATATTACAATCTGTATGGAATTGTATGTGAGTAACTTTACGCAAGCACACTCGCTGTATTTTATCAGAATGTAAGTAAATTGGCAAGATGCATAAGCCCATAACAAGGCACACACCATAGGGAAGTAGTTTAGGAATCGAGTTCGGCTATACTAATCCGCCAAAAAATATTGGAAGTTTAAAAGAAGATAAATATAAAATATTATTTTGGCTACGGGCGGTTTAAGTTGAAGAATAGCTCTCCGTAAAACCCAACGCTTGTTATACTAATCGTTACCTGCAAGTTTGAAAAAAGCACATGCATAACAAAAACTAGAAAAACAGAATGAAAGAAATTTTGACCACAATATTATTTTTAGTCACATTGACTTCATTGTCTCAGACTCAATTAAAAATGAATAAAGAATTAAATGATAGTTATTCAACTACAGATAATGAATTAAATAGTGTTTACAATCAAATTTTATCGGAATACAAAAACGATACTAACTTTATTAAGAAACTTAAATCATCCCAAATACTTTGGATTAAATTTAGAGATGCCGAATTAGAAATGAAATTTCCTGAATCAGACAAGAAAAATTATGGTTCAATGTATCCTATGTGTGCTTCTGGTTATTTAATGCAATTGACAAAAGAACGGACTGAAAAATTAAAAGATTGGCTTAGGCCTATACCCGAAGAAGAAGGATGTGTTGGTTCGATAAAGTATCGAGTAATATCTAAAGCAAATATTTCAATTGAAATGATTGAAAACTATGAAATTCAAGGACTTTTAAATGGACTTAAAATTTTAAAAGAATTTAAGACTTCTGAATTGTCTGTTCGAATAATAGAATTAGGAAATTTATCAGGCAGTGCTGGTTTTACAAATGGAGAAATAACGCACGATTTATTTTTTGCAATCTCGGAATTTGATGAATTACCTGAACAAAACTTATTCAGAGTCAGTGAATTCTACAATCCAAAAGTTGAAAGTATTGACTATTCTGATATTAAGAAACCAGTCATTGAAATTTCATTTGGTTCATCATCAGAAAGAGAAAAAATAAGATTTGAACTTACAATAAATGAGTTAATAAAAACCAGCAGATAACAACTAAGTATTCGGAACACCGATAGGCCAACGCTTAATACTATTGTTGACAAACCCACGTACTGATAAACATGCTATGGGTATTTTGAGATTTTGTTTTGGGTTGGTCTTGGAGAAGTTAAAGTGATAAGCTCGAACTTTCTAAAAAAACTAAAATCGACTCAACTTTATGAGTTGAGAATTAAATCGGGAAATGAATATAGAATCATATTTTCTGCTATTGACAACTTAAATTTCTCTGAATGTACAAAGGCTGTGTTTGTTAGGTTTTCAAAAGAAATCGACCAAGGATTATAAAAAAGCCATCAAGAAAGCAGAATCAATATCAATATTAATAAATTATTTAAAGGTTGAATTCATCGTTTTAATATTGAAGGTTAAGGTTTTGTAATTGTTTAGTTGTTGTTTTTGATTTTTCACTTAAATAAACTAGCTATATGATAGGGTTTGGTGTTATATATATTATATTTGTGGGGTAATAATATAAATACTTGCTTAGATGGATAATATGAATTGTTGTTATCTGGGCGTTAATGGCAATTAAAAAAAAATGAAAATAAAATTAATCGTTCTGATTTCAATAATTTCGATATCAGCTGTTGTAGTTTCAAAAAAAGTGATTAAATGGAATTTTGAAGATTATACTAAATTAACATATGAATATTCTCAGTCTACATTAACTGAAGCTGAATTCTTTAAAGGGACTAATAAAGTGATATCAAAGGCTAATTTAATTATTAAAATTAAGGATAAAGGACACGCCGATGTTATTTTTACAGACATGAAGTTTATTGTAATGAGTAGAGATTCTATTGGAAACTACATAGCAAAAGATACCATTAAAATGCCAAATCAAGTTTTGTTTCAAGATTTAACACCTAATGGAAGTATCGAAGGAAATATACAACAATCAAATTTAATGTTAGTAAAAACATTGTTCCCTATAATTGATCAAAAGATGAAATTAGGTAAAACGTATGATATAGAAATGTCAATGCCTTTCAATATATTTGGGTCTAGTATAAATGTAAAAGGGAATAATAAAGTAACATATGAAAGTAGTCGTAATAATATTGAAGAACTAAGTACAATTATTAATGTATCTGACTATACTATTCCTGAGGAGATTGAAGGTGAATATGTCTGTTTTTTAAAAGGAAAATCTAGTTTTAATTTTGACTCTAAAAAAGGTGTATTCAAGGATGGGTTAATTAAACTTAATATGGCTATGGGGATAAGTATTACAGATTCTATAGATATGAAAAAAACAACAAAAATGATAATGGATATGAATACTGAAATAAAACTAAAACTGATTAAAATTGAATAACTTAGCTTATACGCACCGTTATAGAACATATAAAACAAAAAAAAATGAAAATCACAATAATATTTATACTCACGTTTCTTTTTATAAACGACTCTTTTGCTCAACAAGAAAATGAAATATTGAAAGAGGCTAATTTACTATATAACTCAGAAAAAGCATCTTGGCATGGAACAGATATTTTTTTAGAACAATTTCCCTCGAAGAAATATCAAATTGGGGGTTATGTATCAATGTCTACAAATAAAACTAGAAGTTGTTTGTTTTATGACCAAAATGAAGAACCCAATTTATTAGCGAAAATCACTTTCAATAAAGAGTTTGATCTTGACAAGGTTAAAGTTGACACTTTAAAAAGAAAATTGAATAAAAAAGAATTGGATTTATTTCAAATTAAAAATAGGGCTATGACTGAAATAAATAGAGATACATTATTCAAGCAATTTGAAAACACAAATTTTAATATTGTTCCAATAATTACAAGAAAATCTAGAAAAGTATATATTTTAACAGGTTCAAAATTATCAGGAGTTGTTGTTTTAGGAAATGACTATCTAATAACATTCGATAAAAAGAATATGATAAAAAACAAGAAACCACTTCATAAAAACATTCTAACTTTTGACTATAATGAGAAAACAAAAGATGTAGTTTCAATGCATAGTCACGTACAATCAACAGGAAATTTGATAACACCAACGGACTTATGTACGCTTATGCTTTACGGAGACTATCTAAATTGGAAACAACATATTGTTATATCTAAAAAGAATGTTTCACTTTGGAATTTTGAAAATAAAAAGTTGCTAATATTGACAAGAAAGGCATGGGATAAAATATACGGAACGGACAATTAGCCAGTTGGTAACACTTTATGAAATTAATTTCTAGTACAAGCCTACTTACGAAAACCCTCGCAAACTGTCTATCTGTGATTTATTTGTTATCTTTAGTCTCTAAAACACGTAACTAACTATACATAGCAATGATGCTCTAATTTCAAATATAAGAACAACCATACTTCTATTATTAATTTCAACATCTTTTTTCGGACAAACAAATTCCTTAGCTCAATAACCATAGACACTTCAAAAAATCCTAAGCAAATTGCTGAGGCATACGATTTGAAAGGAAATTTAATTGAATTATTTTTTAAAGTAATATTTGTTATAGGATTGTTCTATTTATTGAGAAAATATAAAAAGACTAAATCTAACAAATTATAAAAAGATAGTATTATATTTGTATAATAACATAGTAAATAACATTAATTGTTGTTACCTGAGCGTTATAGGCAATATCAAGAACGATACTAAAATAGAACAAATGAATCAACTAACGAAGACCTCTAACACGAAGCCTAACCGAAGGGATATCTTGAAAAGCTGTACTTTCTAAACTAACATAGCTTCGAAAAACCTTGGCAAACATATAATTGAGCATATTCGGTATCTCTCTGTTAATGTCGCAATTATTCTCAAGTACTTCATTTTATAAAGAGTTTAGTGAGCGTAAAATAGAGGGCAAATAGAAACTAGCTAAACATGCCTCTAGTAACGAACAAGAAAATAAGAGTTTCAATAAATCATATACCAACTAATGGACATAAAAGACAATCATAAGAACGAGCCGACAGATAAACAGATGCAATCAGATGAACTTTCGAATACAGAGCTCAAACCTATTAAGAATGAAGAACTTAATGAAAAGAAACCTGCTGAACTTAAAAAACGACAGGCTACTGAAGAACAACTAAACAATCCATTTCACGGAGTGAAACTGGTGCATATTTTAGAACGTCTGATAGCATATTATGGATGGGAGTATCTAGGAGAGCGTGTCAATATTCGCTGTTTCTTGTACAATCCTACTATGAAATCAAGCCTGGGCTTTTTAAGAAAAACACCTTGGGCTCGAAAACATGTTGAGGATATATATTTGGAGATGTTGGATGAAATAGAAGAATAGATGCAAATATTAAACCTCAAATAATAGTATTAGAGTACGCTAAAGATAATGACTTTGAAGAATTCATAATTAAAGATTGGATAAAAAGTAAAGGTGATGGTCTGATATAAAAATGGCATACAACAATACATATAATCCATAGGGGAAGTAGATAAGGAATGGTGTTTAGCTCCGAAGCCCCACGGCTCATATGCTAGCAGTTAAACACATAAACCTACTTTTTAACAAACACCTTTCATCTATGAAATAAACTTATAAATAGCCCCAGAGGGACGTACTGTTTGTAGCCTAACGAAAAAGACAATCAACAACCCCAGAGGGGTGACCTGTTGTTTAGGTCACCCCAGATGGGGTTCTGATTATGTGTGTGTGTGTTACAAACAGAGCACCCCTCTGGGGTTTATCGTATAGTTATTAAACAGGAACTGGATACATATCTTACATATTGCCGTAGATACAAATAGTCATCAACTCTAGGGATTGCTTCGTTCCTCTCTGGTGACGTGTTGTTATGGTTTTACCCTATTAAATTAGTTTTTGAAAGAGATTTACTAAACTTCAATTCACTAATTATAAAGACATAAAAACTAAGTACTAAACCTAAAGTTGGCATATATTTACAAAGTCATACGATTTCTTATGATAGCCGTTTTACATAATTTAAAAAAAAATGTTCTCTAAATGAGAACTAATTTGTATATTTGCATAAAAGATAATCAATGAAAAGAATATTTGCAAAAAGCACGCTTAGATTATTTTGGCAGAAATACAGAGACTCAGAACAATACCTTAAAACTTGGTATGAGACAACGATGAATTCTAATTGGGAATCTCCGAATGATGTAAAAAAAACATACGCAAATGCAAGTATTCTAAAAGACGGACGTATTGTTTTCAATATTAAAGGTAATTCATACAGACTTATCGTAAAATTCAACTTCGAAAAGAAGTGGGCTTTTATTAGATTTATTGGAACTCATAATCAATACGATAAAATAGATGCTAATTATATATAAAACATTATGTCATGGAAATTAGACCAATAAAAACAGAAGAGGATTACAAAGAATCTTTATCAAAATTAGAAAGTGTTTTTGATGCTCGTATAGGAACTAAGGATAGTGATTTGGCTGATATTTTAGGTGTTCTGATAGATGAATATGAAAAAAAGCATCATCCTATTGAAGCTCCTGATCCAATAGCGGCTATAAAAATACGCATGGAAGAGATGAAGCTTAAACAAGTCGATTTAATCCCTGAAATTGGAGGAAAAAGTAGAGTCTCTGAAATTTTGAATAAAAAGAAAAGGCTTACCGTTGAGATGATAAGGAATTTAGCAAAAAAATTAAGTCTATCTCCTACACTACTAATTCAAGATTATAAACTATCAATATAAATCACCCACCACCAAGTAGATGGCTCCGATTCTAAATAGAAATCGGAGTGTAGCTCTCATACGAAGAAATCTCTAGGGATTAATCGTTACTCGCTGGTGACGTGTTGTAATGGTTTTACCCTATTAAAATCATTTGTAAAAGAGGTTTACTAAGTTGCAATCTGCTTATCACTAATATAATCAACCAAAGGTTTATATCCTTTTGCTTAAGTGGGATTAACCGAGATTAACTAATTTTAAAACATTGCACTCGGTGATTGAATACTCCAAGTATTTACTATAACTAGAAAATCCACTTTACACCAAGAGTTTGGTTTAATTGCAAACCTTTTTGAAAATAATTGTTGGTTATTTCTAACTCTCCACCAATACTAAAGTGTTTGTTGTAGTTAAACCATAGTTGAGGTTCTGTAAATAATATCAAATCTGTTTTTTTATTTTCTCCTCTTAGACTCCAATCAATTTTTTCGGACCAAAAGTCAAAGTATCCATTAAATGACAAGCTCATATCTCCACCAAGCGAGTAATTGTAATACCAAACAGTAGTAAATTGCCAGCGAAATTTATCTTTGTTTAATTCATTTCTTATACTTTTATAAAGAGCTTGAAAAACAATACCTTTAGAAAAATCTTTAGCATTTAGAGAATAAGTACCCCCAACCAAATAAGCATCTGGAATATATCCCCAAGACCCTAGACCTCCATTATACTCAAGATGAGCGGCAAATGGGCCATCCCAAAACTTAAGATCTCTTGAAATTTCCATATATGATGAACTAATATGATTCTTATCAATATCCTCTGTTCCTTGAGAATTATGAGTAAAGTCCACAAAAAAGAAAGTAGAACCCCAAGGGTCCGATTTAAAAAATTCGACTGTAGTTGTTAAATGATTTCTGTCTTTTCCAAAATCGTAATGAGTTTGAATGCTCTGAGAATTAGAGAACAAAGAAGTCATTACTAATATAATTGTTAAAATGTTTATTTTCATTTATGTGAAATTAGTTGCGTTAATAATAAATTAGCTGGCAAAAGTAATAAATTTTCTGTAGGATTAAAACTCTAACCACAGTATATTTTACATAACTTATATCATACATTTATTATGTTTTCCGAAAGAACTTCACATTTTTCTTTTAGTGTTATTTATAACTGTTTTTGATTTTTTTACATTAAAAATAATATATATAATGTTATTGGCTGTAATAAATATTATATTGCGGGATAATAATATAAATACTTGCTTAGATGGATAATATGAATTGTTGTTGTCTGGATGTTGTAGCACATTAAAACAAAATCTAGTGAAAAAAATGAGCACATACATAATAATTGGAGTTCTAGCTTTAGTAGGAATAATAGCTTTAAGCATTTGGAATTCAAAACAAAAAATAAAAACTATCGAAATCGCCCAAAGTAGAACTGAAAAACCAAATAGGGAAATTCGACAAGAAGAACGGTATCTAAAACTGACTGTCATGTCTGGTTTTGATGGGAATCAAAAAACCATTTCCGAAAATACTACTTCAGAGGTAATTAAAAAGACGATGCAATTCATTAACTGGAATGAGTTTCATATGGTGCAATTGGAGGACTTAAGTAGTAATGGGTTTAAGGCTTTACACGTAAGTGGAAGTTTAGCAGAAGATGGATTGGCATCTGGACTAGTGACAGATGATGACCATATACTAATGACAAAACCAATCAAAACAGTTGACCAAATGACTGAAATACTACTTGACTTTTTGAAAGGAGAAGATGTATGGCGGAATAAATATAAATATAAATAACGTGCTACAATAAGGTGTGTAGTGCATGCAAAACACGCACATACACAGAACGTTGGGATGTGTTTGACCGATCCTAAGAGTATGATTAATAAGTAATATTTTGATTTTTATAAAGAATCTATTGACAAATACTAAAATGAAAAAGAAAAGAGGATTAAAAAGATATTATAGAAACTTAGGAGATTATTCCTTTTTGGAGAATCTTGATTTTAGTGGAGGAAACAATTCTTGGTTTGATTTCTATCATTTTCACATCGACAATACAGGATTAGGAAATAAATCGTGGAAGTCAAGAAAACAACATCTTGACGCTTTGTTTAAAGTAACTGAAAAGATTGAAGGTAAATTAAGGAATTACTCAAAAGATTTTCAGTATTGGATTGCTATTTCCGAAAATGACAGCTATGATGATTCAATTTATATCCATACTCAAAACCCAAATGGCTCAGAGTTTCCTGTATCAATTGTATTTGATAATAAAAAGTCCCTAAATACAAATTTGACTGCGTATCTTGCCCAGAAAGGTTATAATATTCAAACCAAGATGCTACTTGATTTTAATGAAAAGGAAGAGATTAATTTCTTTCTGACAAAGAATGATTTAGGATTAAAAATTGAATAAAAATACTTTACTACATTTGGTTATTACTTTGAAAGTCCTGGAAAAAAAACTATTAGAGGATATATGCTTGAATATGCAGTTGGTTATTTTGAAAATGAAATAGACAGCTTGACATCAAAAACATATTTTGAAAGACTAATTTATGTAAGAGATTCTATAAAATAAAATTAAAAATATATGCCTAATACTGTATATGAAGAGTTAGGGGTAATTTAAAAAACTGAATATTGATATGACAACAGAATCTAAAACTGAACGAAATTTCAGAAATCGAATTTTAGCAGGATTTATTGATTATTTTATCATTTGTACTTTCTTTATGGTATATGTTTATACATTTGGAGAACCTAATGATGAGGGTGGATATTCTGTAAACGGACTTCCAGCACTTGTACCTGTATTATTTTGGGGAATCATGACTGTTGGAATTGAACAATGGCTAGGAGCAACACTCGGAAATTTATTAGTTGGGCTTAAACCGGTATCAATAAGTAAATCATCTGACAACTCAACTTTTAGTAGAACGGGCAAAAAGCTATCATTTGGACAATCTTTAAAAAGGCATTTACTTGACCCAATCGATATGTCCTTTTTTGGACTAATCGGAATTATAACAATTAAAAATACTGATAAAAACCAAAGATTAGGAGATATTTGGGGAAATACGATTGTCGTAAAAAGCTCTGAATTGAAAAAAACAGAATAAAAGTTAAGTTCCAAACCCAAAGTTGGTGCATCTTAATAAAATATATCAAAGACTAAAGTAAGTGTGTTTTAACCTCTTACTACTCTTATACAAACCAATAAAAAACAAAATGAGAAACATACTGCTCTTATTATTATTAATAACTCAAAGTTGTAAATCACAAACTGAAAAAACTGATTTCAAAACTAAATTTATAAAGTATTATGAAGAAAATAATACTGATGCTCAATTGCAATTATTAACGAAATGGGAAAAATCAAAACCAAATGATGCTGAGCTTTTTACAAGTTATTTTAATTATTATTTTAAAAAAAGCAGAAATGAGATTATTGCACTTTCAACCGAACAAACAAGTAAGGAAACTCTCGCTCTGAAAAATAGTTTAGGTGAAATATCTGGTTTTTTGGGAAGTCAAATCACGTATGATAATTTAGAATTAGACAAAGGAATTGAATATATAAATAAAGGAATTAAAAAACATCCAAACAGATTGGATATGAGATTTGGTAAAATTCACGTTTTGGGATTAAGAAAAAATTGGAAAACATTTACAAACGAAATAATAAAAGCAGTTGAATATTCCAATAAGAATAGTAATAATTGGACTTGGACAGATAATAAAGAAATAGAAAGACCTAAACAAGAATATTTTCTGGGTAATATACAAACTTATATAAATCAACTGTATAATACTGGCGACGATAATTTACTAGTTAATATGAGAGATATTTCTACTAAAATACTTGAATTTCACCCTAAACACATCCCAAGTCTTTCAAACGTTTCAATAACATATATATTAATAGGAAACTATGAAAAAGGGATTAAACCTTTATTGAAAGCAGAAAAAATAGAGCCAAAAGACTTTATTGTTTTGAGTAATATTGCTCAGGCATATAAATTAATGGGAAATACTAAAACATCAATTGAGTACTATAATAAAATAGTCGATATTGGAGATATTGAAGCAAAGGAATTTGCAGAAAACGAGATTAAAAAATTAGAAAAAAAATAACCTAAATAGCAGTAAATATGAACATTGTAGTCCGTATAAAAATTAGTAATAAATTAAAAAATCATACTTTCGTAATCGGTTACTATTCCTATATAAAACGTTATATATAACTTCAAATATGAGAATAACCCTACTTCTATTATTAATTTCAATATCTTTTTTAGGACAAACAAAAATCTACTCAATTTTATGAGTTGAGAATTAAATCGGGAAATGAATATAGAATCATATTTTCAGCTATTGACAACTTAAATTTCTAGGAATGTACAAAGGCTGTGTGTTTGTTCGGTTTTCAAAAGAAATCGACCAAGGATTATAAAAAAGCCATCAAGAAAGCAGAGCAGAATTCAACCTTTAAATGCAACTTTCTTGGTTAAACAATAATTCTTCCATTTTCTCTATTGGTGTAGCAAAGTTATATCTTTTTCTTGGTCTTTCATTTAATTTAGTTTCTATTTCCTTAATTCTCTCATCAGTTAT
>JABSPL010000006.1 GCA_013215105.1 Flavobacteriaceae bacterium | reverse complement strand
TTAATACCAATATGAATACTTGGCTTAAAAATAATTTCTTTATCATTGGTTTTACTTTATTGTTGGTTTTTGGCTTATTCGATTTCTCTTGTAGTATACAGTTTTAACTATTCTCTACTATGGCGATTTCATCCTTACTTAATCCATACAGCTCATAAACCATTGCATCTATCTCTGCATCTGTTTTATCAATTTCAGCTTTTAGGGTTTGAGCTTCTGCTTTTTTGGTTTCAAAAACATCCATCCAATCCATTTCATCAGTTTTTGTAAGTTTTTCACCTCCTACTTTTTTAATGGCTTTGTTGAGTTCCTTTATAAAGTCTCCAAATTCTAACTCGTGCCAGTTTTGTAGTTTTTTAGTTACCTTTTCTATTGAAAATTGAGATTGGAGATAGTTTGTAAATTTATGTTCGCCACCCTGAAATTCACTAGTAGTAGAAAGCATTAGTTCAGCTTTATCAATAATGATTTTAGATGAATTCACATCATGTAAATCTGGTAGAGGAAAAGGTTCCAAATAAGTATTGGTATAAGCAAAATAACCTCCTGAATATTCTGAACTAGTGTTCTGAATATAAAACCATAAAAGGCTTGAGTTTAATATTGCTAAATAGTATTCATAAGGCTCATTATTACCTTCATTAAGTATTAAAAAAGAACATTTATCATTCATATAATACTCTCCCTTTAAATCAATGCTTAATTGACTTTTCTTTGATAAATAAGGTGTAATTATTTTCTTGCTCTGCAAAAGACTTTTATCTCTTGAATTATGTAACGAAAACCAATAATTAGGGTTCGTTTTATATTTAACCTTTTTTTTAATTAATAAATCTTTGAAGTTAAGTAGGTAACTGTAGGCTTTAGGGAATTTTTTTTCTAATTCACCTTCTTCGTAAACAATAGTTTTATCCTCAATTTTATGAGGATACAATAAAAAGACATCATTCACTAAGCTTTTATACCTTGACAAACTGTTACCCATTAATAATGGTTTCATTAGTTTAGATTCTATTTCGACTTCACTCCCCAACTCCTTAGAATATCCAAAGAAAATATCTCCTTTTATAACTCCTTCCATTACAAATATCCCATCGGCTCCAGTAACAACACCTCTTGACACATTTTTAAAAACATCTTTAATTTTTGTCTTATTAGATTCTAATTTATCAAATATTTGGAGTTTTTCCTTGCTTTTTAAATTCCAATTTTCATGAGTTAAATTCTCATAATTAGTCGTCTCAAACTCAAACAAGTCAAAGATTTCAGTGGGTTTAATATTTTTAAACTTAATCTCTGTATTAGACTTTTTTAGATTAATAATACATGTATATGTAGAGGCATCTGAAAAAACTATTTCTGAACCAAAATGCACTATTGAATTAACAGCCTTTTTCTCAACAAAAAACCTTCTAATTCCTTCACCAAAATCACTAATTAAAAATTTATGTGGTAATATGAGCGAAACGATGCCCTCATTGTTAATTAATTTGTATGATTTTTCTAAGAACAGAACATATATGTCAAATCTTCCTGTCGCAGAAGTATACATTTTTTCAAGATGCAATGACTCTTTTTCAAAATTCTCTCTTAATCCCTGCACCCTTAAATAGGGTGGATTTCCAATCACAACATCAAAACCACCTTTTTCAAAAATGTGTGCAAATTCTTCTTCCCATTTAAAAGCTTTATCTCCAGCAACTGTTTTACTCTCAATTAAAGAATTACCACATTTAATATTACTACTTAAATTGTTTAGTTTTCGTCTTGGTTGTGCGGTACGTAACCATAAAGAAAGTTTAGCTATATCTACCGATTCTTCATTCAAATCAACCCCAAATATATTGTTTTCTAATACGGTATTTTCAATATCAGGAAACACAAAACCACCACCTAACAGGTTAGCCTGTAATTCGTCTATATAGCCATGTTCTTTTATTAAAAAATCTAAGGCTTGGTTTAAAAAAGCTCCAGAACCACAAGCAGGGTCGAGTATTGTTATCTGTAATAACCATTGTCGGTAAGCTTCTAAATTACCCATCAGCTCCTTTAACTTAGCTTTAGTTCTTCCTTTACGGCTTTTAAAGTACTCTTCTTCTACCACTGATAACTCAGCTTTCTTTTCCTTACATAGCTTCCCTACAGTATTATCAACTATATATTTGGTAATGTATTTAGGAGTATAAAAAACACCATCTTTCTTACGTTTTGTTTTTTGTTTATCAAAATCAATTCCTTCAATTTCAGCATTTACACTTTCAATCTCGTTTAATGAGTTTTCAAAAATATGACCTAGTATATTTACATCAACTTGGCTTTCAAAATCGTAATTGGATAAAGCTTTTGTGTGTTTATATAACAACTCATCACTAATCACTAAACTATCTAAAACAGGGTCAGGTTTAAATAATCCTCCGTTATAAGCAAAAATTTCAGCTGTTTTATCAGTTCCTTTTCGTCCTTGGTCTAAGTAACTAAAATACTTTTTGTATCGGCTATATAATGGTACAACTTCATCTAACTCTTTTAGTTTATTCCATTGTTCTAATGTTTTTACGGTAGAATTAGGAGGTAATAATCCTCTATCTTCAGCAAAAAAGATAAACAGGAAACGGTCTATCAGTTTTTGTGATTTCTTAAAAAGGGTCTGTTTTATATTTTTGTTAGCTCTCTCTTGATCTTCAATATTCAATTCAACCCTAAAGGCTTTATTTTTCATATTTAGCTTTACCAAGTCTCTAAATAACTCTCGTTTAAATGTAGAATAGTCNTTATAAAATTTCTTGGTAATGGCTTCTTCCTCTTGTATAGAGGCTTCTTTTATCTGAAGTGGTATATTATTTAGTAAATTGTCTTTTGCTAAACATAAGTAAAGCAATTCAAAACGTTGTAGGTTTAAGCTAAACAAATCAAATTCCTCATAGTCAACAGCATTGTTAATATAAAAACGAATCTTTTCAAAATTGGAAGTAATCACATACACACAACCAGTCTGGTTGGCTTTGTAATCAAAGGCTTGTTGTCGTACCTTTTCCAAATCTTTAGTGTTAGTACCTTTTAACTCAATTACACCAATAGCTTCATTATCTTTAAGTATTGCCCCATCTGCTTTTCGGCTATTCTTTTCATTTTTGTATTCAGCTACCAAATTAAAATCAGCATTTGGCTTCATGGTATAACCCAATATTTTAGAAAACAGCTCTGTCAAAAAAATACCTTGATACTCTTCCTCTTTACTAGAACGAATATTCTCTTGTATTTTAGTATTGTGAAAGTATTTAGTGAACTTCTTAAATGCTTTAGCTACAACTTCCTTGTCTTGTTGCTTTAGATATTTCTTAAGTACTGAGTTTTGATATAATGACATTTATTTTAATGTATGTTTTTTAGGTTTTTGTTGAGGTGTGTTTTTATTAATAAAGATAACGGCTAGTATATAAGACGTATTTCCCTTTTCATTCTGATGATTGGGGGCTATGAATTATATGCCTTGTTGTATGACGTTACTTCAATGCTGATTAAAGTGTATAATACTTTATTTTCACCTATTATACTTCAATAGCATACTTCCTTTCTCTTTGTTTAAAGGCTTCATTTCCACCTTCTAATATTTCGCAAACGTGTTGCTTGATTCCTTGAGAATCCAAAATAATCTTAATGGACTTGTCATGTTTTCTTGTATTTTCTAAACTACCTGAAACGTACTGGAATTTAATTCCGTTTTTGTTCGGGGAGTCATTTCCATTCTGATTAGCTACAATAATTAATTCAGAATCTGAACCTACAACTATGTTTGGATTATGTGTAACTAATATAATTTGGCGTTCCTTTTTTTTCTTAATTAGATATGTAACTAAGTCTCTATATATAGCTCTATTATCCAAATCATCTTCTGGTTGATCAATTAATATTGGACAATCTTTACTGCTAAAATCAAGTAGTAAGAGTAAAACCACAAATGCTTTTTTACCTTCTGACATTTGGTTAAAAACATCATCATAAACTATATCGTAAGACACTTCAAAATAGTTACTTGCCATTAATTTTTGACAAAGTGCATTATGACTGTGTTGACCTTTCAAGGTAACTCTTTTTTCTAAAAGATTTTCAAATAACTGATTTACGGAACTAAAATAATTCTCGATTGTTTCTAAGTCCACAGCAACTATTGTTTGTCCCTGCTGACTTTGTTGATTGATGCTATTGTATAATAAATCTTTATATCCACGTTTGTTTAATTTGGCAGATGCCTTGATTTTAAGTTTTTCTCTAGAAACACTTAAATCCTCTTTGAAAGTTTCTATTTTGTTTAAGAATTCTCGATGAGCATCTTTTATTGAAGTTTTTAAAGTATTTATTTGTTCATTTAATTTGTCAACATCTTTTTTGATTATCAATATATCAGTCAGCTTGTCTTTTTGAATTTTCAATTTACTTTCAATCTCTCTGTATTGAGAATTATTCTGAAAAGCTTCTAAACCTTTTACATATGTAGGGTTTTTAGTGATACTATCAATAGTTTCCTCATTTTTTGTTTTAATAGCGGAATTACTAGTCTGTATTTCGTCTATTTCTGACACCCATACTATTTGGAACTTGGCTTTTAATTCATCAAATTTTATTTTTATTTGAATACGATTTCTCTCTGAAATTGATACAAGTTCAAATTCAATTTCCTTATTAATAAAAAACTTCTCTTTTAAGTTTTCTATTCTTGAAACTTCGTCTCCTAATATCTCATTGGATTTGGAAAGGTGATCTTTTTGAGACTTCAATTTTGAATAGCTATCTAAATCTTCTTCAGATATTTGGGATTTACTTTTTAATTCGTCTAGTTCTTTTGTGAGTTTTTCAATTTCAGCTTCAATACCTTTTTTATCTCCTTTTTCCTTTAAAAGATTACGCCTATTTATAAGGTCTTCTTGAAGTTGAAATATTTTATTAACCTTATTAGTAATATCTGTATTGTTTTCGCTACTAAAAGTTTCGTAGTTTGAAATCAATTGATTTTTAGAACTATCTTGTTTAATGATATTTTCTATTAGGTTGTCTAGTTCTTTGTTCCTATTTCTAGCTAATGTGTACATATAACTTTGAGGAAAGTACTCGATATCTCTATTATCGTCTATAGTACCGTCTTTCCAAGTTACGACTATATTGGCTACAACTTCATTTACAAATTTTGTGTAATCTGTATTTTCAGACTTCACATCTTTATCACAGTTTAATTTTGTAGCTATTGCACCTAACAAAATTGATTTACCCGTTGAACGCCCACCAATTATGGAACTTAAATTTTGGTTGAAATAAATTGTTTGCGAATTGAAGCTAGTATGAGATACTTTAACGGACTCTATAACTTGGTACCCCGCTTTTTGGTGAGGTTCTAAACCTTGAATTCGTACTCTTTGTTTAGGTTCATAAACTACTTGTTTAAGACCTTCAAAAGTTGTGTCTGCTTTAATCCAGCAATTTTCTTTTAAAATATATTTTTTAATATTATGATTATCTGAACAAATAATCATTGGAATGTGCTTTTTAATACTTGGAAAGACAAAATCTATGTAACCCTTTTTGTCATCTGTTTTACCTAATTCATAAAAGTCTATTTTGTTGGCTATTTCGGTTTTTTGAGCTTCTCCATGTGGTAGAGAATGTGTTATGTTTTCAATACTATTTGTTTTGTCTCCTGCGTGAATGGTCGTTAAACCTCCTAATTCATGGACTAAATCAATAGTATTCTCAAGATCACAGTAAACTTGATTTTCTTTTTTACCCTCTCCTTTTATTTTAGAGATATTGGTCTTATTTTCTATTTGTCCCCAAATGTATTCTAGTTTACATTCTTCTGAAAAGATTCCAATAAAGTGTATAGGAACTTTTCCTCTCGCATCTGATAGAAATTCAATTCCTGGTAAAACTGTAATTCCTTTTGCCTTGCCCAATTCTTGCAATTCAGTAATCCTTTCAATATCTATTATGTGATGGTCGGTTATAGCAACTACTGAAATTTCATTTTCACATAACGTTTCAATAATTTCTTCGTTAGTAACTGATTTATTTCCATAATCGTACGATGATGGTGTGTGAAAATGCAAATCCCATTTTCTCCATTCAGAACCTTTTTCTATTTTGGTCATTATTTAAATTAGTAGATGATTGTTTATTTTTTTTAGTTATAAAAAACAGATGCATTTTCATTCGATTATATTGCAATGTCATACAACGTTCAGTTATACGAATGTCGTATATTCAACCTATATTGTATTTCGTTATATATGTAAAATATAACTATGCGAATATATGTGTTTATTTCGTAATAAATATCATGTTTCAGTATAAAACAAACACTAAAACTCAATATCATATAAAACAGTAAGTAAGCTTTTAAATTTAACATTGTTAAAACAACAAGAGACCTTATCCCCCTCCACCAGTCCATTAAAACCACCGTTTAATTGAACTACCCAGCCAAAACCCCTCATTCCTCAAAACCAGCCGCCTAAAAGTTCATTAGACTAGTCTATTTTATTAGTTCATTTCTGAACGTTATTTTATACTTTCATAA
>JABSPL010000059.1 GCA_013215105.1 Flavobacteriaceae bacterium | reverse complement strand
TTTTTTAAATCTTTCTAAGGTTGCGGTAAATAAGTTTAAACTGGTGTCAGAATTCTCTGTTGCTAGGGCAACTGCTTTTTCATAATTTTTGAGTGCCAAGTCGTATTTTTTAGTTTTTTCATAAGCATCTCCAAGGCTATCGTAAGCATTCGCATCCTTAGGGAATAAATGAATATTCAAATTGAATATTTTTATAGAATAATCACTCATGTTATCGTTTAACATGTCGTAAGCAACCATATTCAAATATTGAGGAGAGCGAATTTTATATTTATTATCTTTTATATAATCGGCAATACTTTGAAGTTTATCAAATTTATCAATTTCACTTTTGTTGTCGTACATAAATTTTCCCAGCATTGCTTTTGGTAATTTGTATTTAGTATCATATATAATAGATTCTATATAATAAGTGATATTTCTAGCTACCATATCGTAGTTTGATAGTACAATTATGGTGTATTTATCTTTCAAATACCTTGCGAAATCAGTAGAAAAACCAGGAACTCCACCGCTATGACCAACAACTTTATTCCCTTTCTTTTCAGATACTATAAAAGCATATCCATATGCTTCAAACAATGAGGCTGTAAACATTTTTTCTTTTGATTTTTCGTTTATCAAAAGTGAACTATACAATGCTTGATCAAACTTTAATAAATCTTTTACGTTAGATAAAACACCTCCATCAGGGGCAGGGGTAAATGTTTTAAAAACATTGTTATTAAATTTCCCAGAGATAGATTTGGTATATCCCATAGCTCTATTGTTAACTATTTCCTCTGAAGATCTAATTACTGTGTTTTTCATTCCTACAGGTTTAAATATATTTTCATCAACATATTCAGCGTATTTTATACCTGTTATTTTTTCTATTACAGCACCTAATATGATCATTCCCGAATTGGAATAAGAGAATTTCTCTCCTGGTACATCAAAAGCTAATTTGCCTTCATATACATAAGGTAGTATTTCACTAATATCACTTATTTCGTTTTTATTAGCTCTATATTTTGGGTTTCCTAAGTAACCTCCTACACCAGATGTATGCGAAAGCAAATGATGAATAGTGATTTTGTCTCCCAAAGGAAAATCTTTCAAATGTTTGACTACAGGGTCGGTTAGTTTTAATTTACCTTGTTCTTCTAGTTGTAAAATGGATACTCCAGTAAACATTTTTGTCATAGAACAAATATTGAATTTTGTATCTATATTGTTTTTTACTTTATAACTTTTGTTAGACTCTCCAAATGCTTTTTCGTAAAGAATCTTACCGTCTTTGGCAACTAAGACTGTACCCGAAAACATATCTAATTCAACATATTTTTCTATTACTTCATCTATCTTATCATTTAATTTTTGCGATTGTGTGTTTAGAGTAAAACAAATAAAACAAGCTATAAAAAGGATTGTTTTAATGGTATGTCTATATGTATAGGGGGTTTTGTTTTGCTTCATTATTTGTGAATTATTTTTCATTTATGTTAGTTTTAAAAGTGTTATTTATTATTAACACGGCAAAATTGAACAAAATTAGTGATTCACTAAAGTAAAATATACGTTTGGGGTGTTTTTATAGACGTTTGAAGATATTTTATCTATTTGAGGAAATTAGAATCTATAAATTTCTGGAAATTATCTTTATATTTTTCAGAAATAGGAATGTATTTATCACCAAATACGATTCTACTACGTTCTATAGTTGTTATTTTTTTAAGATTTACTATAAACGAACGATGTATTCTCATAAAATTTTTATTAGGTAATTCTCCTTCCAAAGACTTCATGCTTTTTAATGATAGTATAGCCTTTTCGGAGTTTACCGTGTAATATTTTACATAATCTTTTAAACCTTCAATATATATTATATCTTTTAATTCTATTTTTATAAGTTTATATTCAGATTTTACAAATATATAATCATCGTTGGTTATTGACTGATTACTATTATTTGAAATTTGTTGCTTTGCTTTGTTAGCTGCCGACAAAAATTCGGGATAATTAATTGGTTTTACCAGATAATCTATAGCGTTTACTTTGTAACTCTCTAAAGCAAACTCTTCAAAAGCTGTTGTAAATATTATTTTTATGTCTTTATTTAAAATCATTCTCGAAAACTCTATACCCGACAGATTAGGCATTTGAATATCGGTAAATATTAAATCGATATCTTCTTCCTCTACTTTTTCTAGAGCAGTTATAGCGTTATTACACTTTGCTATCAATTTAAGAAAAGGAGTAGAATTAACGTAGTTTTCTAGTAAATTAAGAGCTAAAGGCTCGTCGTCTATCAATAAGCATTTAATCATCGTTTTTGAAATTTAATATTAGTTTTGACGTATATACCTTGTCTTTTTCTTCTTGAATAAGTTCGAACTTGTTAGGATATAACAATTCTAGTCTCTTTTTAAGATTATCTAGACCTATTCCCGAATTTGTTTCTTTACTAAACTGAGGAAAATAAGAGTTGCTAACTATATAATGAATCTCGTCTTTTTCAATAGTCAATTTTATTTTTATAAAACTAGTTTGTATGGCATCTATACCGTGTTTAAAAGCATTTTCTATAAAAGAAATTAGTAATAATGGAGGTAATTGTATAGGCTGATTTATTATGGGGAAGTTTTTTTCAATAGTCAAATTAGATGAAACTCTCATTTGCATCAGATCAATGTATCGTTCCAGAAAATCAATTTCTTTGGTTAATGAAACTTTATTGGCAGTTGATTCGTGTAGTAAATAACGCATCATTTTACTCAAACTATGTATAGAGTCTTTTGCTATTGTTGGCGAACTGTCAATTAGAGAATATATATTGTTTAAGGTGTTAAATAAAAAATGAGGTTGAATCTGGTACCTTAGATATTTTATTTCTGAATCTAGTTGCTTCTGTTTTACGTTTTGTAAAAGCAATTTGTTTTTAGTCCATTTCGTGTTAATTTTAAGTCCTACACACATTCCTATACTCAAAATCATCGATAAAACAAGCTGTGTAGAAGGCATGCTTACATCTCTAACTTGTCTCATTCGAACTCCGTGTAGAGTTAAATTGAAAGTGTTAAGAGTAAAAGAATATCTGATAGTAAAATAAACAGCTATAATCAAAAACAGATTTAAAACATAAAATATTATTTTTTTCTTTTTAAAAAAGAATATATCGATAAGTATAAAGTAGTTTATATAAAAAATTATAAGAAGACAAGATGTAGATAGCCAATTTCGATTGGCCAGATGTTGTGTAGATAAGTAGCTGTCTTCCACAGATAAAATAGACCATAAAAAAACAAGACACCAAAAGCCTATATGCATTATTATGGTTAAAATGTCTTTATTTATTATGTTTTTACTCATCAGATAGGGTATTGTGTTTTTACTATTGAAAAAAATATAGGGTAATTACTCAATATTTCACAAACTTACATAACATTTTGGTTATATTTTGTATTAATAAATTTACTTTATAAGTAAATAACAATGAAATGTATTTACTACCCACCTAATTACTACGCTATGTCATTGCGAGGCACGAAGCAATCTTACGCTGCTACACCCCGAAATGTCTTTACTACCCGCCTAATTACTACGCTATGTCATTGCGAGGCACGAAGCAATCTTACGTTGCTACACCCTAGATATAGGCTACTACATACTGTATACCCATATTCTGTACATCATAAACCATAAATAGCTATTATATTTCATCTTTAGGTAGCTAAACAACAATCATTTAACTATTTTTTACTACCTTCATGTTTTTTTAAATAATAAAGGCATGAAAATATTCCCGAAGGAGATAATAGAAAATACCTCGCAGGTTCACGAGTTTAAACATAGCACCAGAAGCAAAATAATATATATGAGTATACTTACCCTGATAATCTCGGCTTTGGCTTGCTTGCCTTTTGTATATATTAACATTTATACCTCCTCTACAGGAATTATCCGCAGTAGCGAGGAACGTATAAGTTTACAAATGCTTTATTCGGGTAAAATAAAAACTATAAACCTCAAAAATAACCAAAAAGTAAACAAAGGAGATGTACTGATGGTATTGGAAAGCAAGGAAATAAAAGAGAAACTCAATTTTATAGACTTTCAGCTCAAAACCGTTAAAACACATATATCTGAACTTAAAA
>JABSPL010000058.1 GCA_013215105.1 Flavobacteriaceae bacterium | reverse complement strand
TTCTTTTTTGGCGATTTGAGGCAGTAAGGTAGCAAAACCATTCAAAACAAGGAAAGGGAAAAACCTTTTTCTCTTTCTGTTTTGAAAAATACATTAAAATCTCAAATCTAAAAAGTTGCATTTATTACTTGAATCTAAGAAATATTATATGTGAATTAATTTTAAAACACCGATATATATATATCGGTGTTTTTTTTAAAGTTACACTCAAATATATACCTGTAATCTGCTGAATATTAGTTTTTTTTGTATTTTTAAATCCTTATGTTTTTACTTTTTATTATTTTAAGATAGCATTTATTTATAGATGTATAATTAACATCAGAAGATGAAGAGCTTTATATAACTACTTTAACCTTAATAGTTATTTAATATACTTTTATAAACTTAAAATTTTATACATTTGCTATAAAAATAAACAATTATGTCGATAGCGAAAAGTGAATACAAGAGGGTGACGGTAAAGTCTTTGATAGACATGAAGCAGCAAGGGATTAAAATATCTATGCTTACGGCTTATGACTATACCATGGCGAAGATAATAGATAAAGCAGGTATAGATATAATATTGGTAGGAGATTCGGCTTCTAATGTGATGGCTGGTCACGAAACTACTTTACCAATAACTTTGGATCAGATGATATATCATGCAAGTTCGGTTGTTAGGGGTGTTATGCGTAGCCTTATAGTTGTCGATTTGCCTTTTGGTAGTTATCAAGGAGATTCTAAAATGGCTCTAAGTTCTTCTATCAAGATAATGAAAGAATCAGGAGGGCATGCTGTAAAACTAGAAGGTGGTAGTGAAATATCAGAATCAATAAGTAGGATATTAACCGCAGGAATACCTGTTATGGGGCATTTAGGTTTGACCCCTCAGTCTATATACAAATTTGGAACTTATACTGTAAGAGCTAAAGAGGAAGAAGAAGCTAAAATACTTCTGGAAGATGCTATACTTTTGGAAAAACTAGGATGTTTTGCTTTGGTCTTAGAAAAAGTTCCTGCAGCTCTGGCTCAGAAGGTAGCAGAGAGTATTTCGATACCTGTAATAGGTATAGGTGCTGGAGGTGGTGTAGATGGACAGGTGCTTGTTACTCACGATATGTTAGGTATGACTCACGAATTTAACCCTAGATTTTTACGCCGTTATAGAGATTTTTTTACCGATATGACCGATGCTTTTACTCAATATAGTAAAGATGTTAAAAGTAAAGATTTTCCTAACGAAAAAGAACAATATTAAATTATGAATATTCTTCATTTGGATGAAAATCATCCTGTTTTGGCAGAAAATCTTAGCAAACTTGGTTGTATTAATCATTTTGATTATAGCTCAACCAAAGAAGAAATACTCTCAGAAATACATAAATATGATGGCTTAGTTATAAGAAGTAGGTTTACTTTAGATAGCGATTTTCTGGATAAAGCAACTAATCTTAAGTTTATAGCTAGGGTAGGAGCAGGACTCGAAAATATAGATATAAACCACGCTTATAAACATAGAATAGAAGTAATAGCAGCTCCCGAAGGCAATAGTAATGCTGTAGGAGAGCATGCTTTAGCTATGATACTGTCGTTGTTTAATAAACTAAAACAAGCCGATTTACAGATAAGAAACGGACAGTGGAACAGAGAAGAAAATAGAGGGTTGGAGCTTGCGGGGAAAACTGTTGGTATAATAGGCTATGGTAATATGGGTAAATCATTTGCCAAGAAACTATCAGGTTTCGATAATGTTGAGGTTATTTGTTACGATATAAAAGATAATGTAGGCGATAAATATGCTCAGCAAGTTTCTTTATTAGAGTTTCAGGCTAAAGCTCAAATAGTTTCTCTACACACTCCTCTCAATAATATTTCTCATAATATGGTTAATATTAATTTTATGTCTCAGTTTTCTAATCCTTTTTACTTGATAAATACAGCGAGAGGCTCGGCAGTGGTTACCAAAGACCTTATAGCAGCGATGTACACTAATGTAGTTTTGGGAGCTTGTTTAGATGTTTTGGAATACGAAAAATCTTCTTTTGAGTCTGTTTTTGAAACTAAAGATGACGATACTTTTAGTAAATTATTAGAAAGCGATAAAGTGCTTTTGTCTCCTCATGTGGCAGGTTGGACCTTAGAGTCTAAAAAGAAATTAGCGACTACTATAACCGATAAAATATCAAAAACATTCTTCTAAAAAACAATTTATGATTGATAAAAATATAAGCCTAAACATAACAAACAAAATAGCAAACATAGAGTTTTATACCCCTAAAGGTAACTCTTTGCCTTCGGATGTTTTGTATGGTTTAACCAAAACTATAAATGATTTGAACCAAAATAAGGACGTTCAGATTATAGTACTTAGTAGTAAAGGAGAAAAAGTGTTTTGTGCAGGGGCTTCTTTTGACGAATTGTTAAATATAGAAACCAGCGAGCAAGGTTTGGCTTTCTTTAGCGGTTTTGCTAATGTGATAAACGCCATAAGAAAATCGGATAAAATAGTTGTAGCTAGAGTGCAGGGAAAGGCTGTAGGTGGCGGTGTAGGTATTATATCAGCCTGCGATTACGTTTTTGCTCATAGTAGTGCTAGCATCAAATTATCGGAACTTAGTATAGGTATTGGTCCTTTTGTTATAGCTCCTGCCGTTAAACGTAGGATAGGGCTTAATGCTTTTACTATACTTACTCTGAATCCTCTCAAATGGCAATCGGCATCTTGGGCTTTTGAAAAACAACTGTTTACCGAAATATTTGACGATATAGATAAGCTAAATGATAGAATTAAGTCTTTTTGTAACGATTTGGTAATGTATAGCCCTTTGGCAATAGCCGAAATTAAACTTAATTTGTGGCAAGGAACTTCTCACTGGGATAGTTTACTTATTGACAATGCAAAAGTGTCTGGAAGCCTAGTTTTGTCAGAATATACCAAAAAAGAATTATTAAAATTTAAAACCAAATAAAAATGAAATTATCAGTATATATATTAGCTGTATCCCTTGTGTTTTCGGCATATTCTTGTGCTCAAGACAAGCCTTATGAACCAAATATAGAACCCTCTGGAGAAGAAATTACCGACCAAGCACCTGTCTTGTTAATATCGTTTGACGGATTCAGACACGATTATATTAGTAAATACGAAACTCCTAACTTCGATAAATTTATAATAAAAGGAACTTCAGCCGAAAAGATGATACCTTCTTTTCCTTCTAAAACATTTCCTAATCACTATACTATAGTTACTGGTATGTATCCAGGAAATCACCAGTTGGTCGATAATACTTTTTATGACCCTACTAGGGAAATTGTTTATACTATAGGTAACCGTAGTTTGGTTCAGGATGCTTATTATTATGGAGGAACTCCACTTTGGCAACTATTACAAGAGGATGGCAGGAAAACGGCTTCTTATTTCTGGGTAGGGTCTGAGGCTCCTATCAGAGGTGCTTTTCCTACTTATTACAAAATGTATAGTGGTAGTGTGGCTAACGAGGAAAGGGTCAATCAGGTTGTTGATTGGTTCAATATGGATATAGAAAACAGACCTTGTTTTGTGAGTCTTTATTTTTCTTTTATAGACGATGCGGGGCATAGATATGGACCTAATAGTGAAGAAATAAAAACAGCTGTAGAAAAAGCAGATACACTTATGGGGTATATAATGGACAAATTGAACACTGATGTGTCCCAACCTATTAATACTATAGTGGTTTCGGACCATGGTATGATAGAGATGAATAATAAAGTAGAAAGTCATATAATAACCGACGATTTGTTAGCTAACCTTAACCAATCTGATTTCAAATTTATATCGAACACTACTCATGCTAGGCTTACTATTTACGATAAGGCTGATATAGATGCTATATATCAAGAAATATTGTTATATAAAGATGATAGGTTTGAAATATATAAAACGACCGAATTGCCAGAAATATACCATTATACCAATAGCGATAGAGTAGGGGATATAGTTATGATTGCCAAAGCACCTAGCTTTTTCTCTACCAGAGAGAAAATGGAGTATAACCAAACCAGAGCTGATAGTATATGGGGGACTCATGGTTTTGACCCTTATGCTACCGAGGATATGGGTGCTATTTTTTATGCTAATGGACCTAATGTGAAAGAAGGTCTAGAAATAAATAGTTTTAATAACGTACATGTTTATCCTTTTATAGCCAAAATACTAAAAATATCTACCCCTAACAATATAGATGGTGATATAAGTGTTTTGGAGCAGGTTTATAAAGAGTAATTATCGTCTTTTTGAAGACTAAAAAACATAGTTAGCAATGTTTTTAATATAAAGAAAAAGACTTTTATGTTTTATGATATTGCTAATTAGTTACTTAGTTATTAAATAAAAAAAGTGTTAATAAAAAGGCTGAAAAGCCATTGCCGTACTGGTAAAAGAGTGTATATTTGCAACCGCTAACAGCAACGGTCTGGTAGTTCAGCTGGTTAGAATACCTGCCTGTCACGCAGGGGGTCGCGGGTTCGAGTCCCGTCCAGA
>JABSPL010000057.1 GCA_013215105.1 Flavobacteriaceae bacterium | reverse complement strand
TTTACAACTCCATGAGTTGCACATTCTTTTATCAATTTGAGTTTATACTCCGTCGTGTACTGTTTTTTTGTAGTTTCCATAATATAAAGTTAATGTTTTTATTATAGAATTAAGTATGACTATTTTAGGGGCTTAAACAAACCACTTAAATCTTGGTTAAATAAGGTTGCAGAATAAAACATACTTTTCATATTTGTTACAGAGCTAACATTCCAACCACCTATATCTTGATTAAATGATTTTGATCCGCCAAACATTGAAATCATATTTACTACCTTAGAAACATCCCAGTCACCGATATATGAATTAAAGATACGAGTATTGGAAAACATAGAAGACATGTCTGTAACCTTAGAAACATCCCAGTCACTTATATCTTGGTTAAAATTAATAGCCTCCTGAAACATACTTTTCATATTTGTTACAGAGCTAACATTCCAACTTTTGATGTCTGAATTAAATTGGTATGCCTTGTTAAACATATAGCTCATATCTACAACATTACTAACATCCCAACTACTTAGGTCTATGTTAAGATAGGTTGTTCTTTCAAACATACTATTCATATCTGTTACATTACTAACATTCCAACTATTTATTACAGAATTAAAGCTATACGCTGATTTAAACATAGAAGACATGTCTGTTACAGAAGAAACATTCCAATCACTTATATCTTGTTTAAATAATCCTGCTCCATAAAACGTACCTCTCATGTTTGTAACTCTAGAAACATCCCAATCACCTATGTATTGATTAAAATTATCTGCAGCCGCAAACATGTAATTCATATCTGTTACATTTGACACATTCCAGCCACTTATGTTTCTGTTAAAGTTTCCTGCCTGATAAAACATACTATTCATATTTGTTACATAGCTCACATCCCAATTATCTATATCTGAATTAAAGTAGCTAGCATAATAAAACATTCTGCTTAAGTTAATCGTTTCACTAAGATTAGGACTATCATTAGCGGATATTTTAATGTAAGCACAATAACTAAAATAGCCTCCCAGATTACCTAACTTTAGATTTCCCCACTGAACAATATCAATTATCTTATAAGAGGAGGTATTTGTTTGTTCAAAATTAAATCCTTCTAGCTCTCCCTTGGTCGTTATAGTATATATTCCACCATTACTATACTCATGTTTAGCATTTGGACTATTAATACTTTCTTCAGGACTTCCGTCTCCCCAGTTTACTATAAAGTTATATACTCCTCCTTCATATAAAGGCAATACAATTGTATCTCCTCCATATACATTCCATCTAGATATGAAAGAAGTATCTATAGTTACAGTAATATCATAACTATTAGTAAGCTCTCCATCTTCTGATGTAATAGTAAGTGTTTTAGTAACTCCATCCTCAAAACTAAGACCTGTTACATTACCTTGCTCATCAAGAGTTCCTTCGCTAATAGTAGCACCTGAACTTATAGTCATAGATGCAGAGCTTAATATAGTCTCAACAGGTAATACTACATTTATAATATAATTACCATCTTCAGATGTAGGGCTGTTAAATATTCCGTCAACATCATTATGCTTAAAGCTAATAATATCAGCTTTGGTATTCTTAGATATATTAATAGTAATATCATAACTATTTGTAAGCTCTCCATCTTCTGAAGTAATAGTAAGTGTTTTAGTTATTCCATCCTCAAAACTAAGACCTGTTACATTACCTTGTTCATCAAGAGTTCCTTCGCTGATAGTAGCTCCTAAGCTTATAACTATAGTTAGTTTGTCATTATTAATTTCTTCGTCATGTTCCAAATTTATAATATAGTTAGATACTTCTGTTATCTCAATTTCATCATTTATATATGATACAGATTCTATATTAGCATCACTACTCAATACTATTTTATCATCATCACAATTGCTAAGGCTATAGCAACTAATAATAATAAATACTATTGTTAATGATCTATTTATTATTGATTTCATTGTGTAATTAATTGTTTAAAAAACCAAAAATAGTCATTCCAAACATGTAATGCAAGTCTGTATTGTAATTATTAATAGTATATATAGTTGTTTATTTTAAAACTAGATGTATTGTAGTTGTTAGTTTATGTATTTATAGTTAATAATGTGTGAATTACATAAATATGTTAAACTATACACTAGTAGAAGTTCTACTAATAGGAGGACCTGAGCAGTACACTGCCAGAGTGGTAGGAGTGAGAATTAATAATATATATTATGTAATGTAGATAAGAGGGAAACTGCTAATAATATAGTAATTAATAAGACTTAATTTCATATTCATTATAGCCTTCATAGTGTAATGATGTTACGGTTTTTATCAAGTAATATATCTATATAAAACAAGATATGTACAATCTAAATAGATTGTACTACACTATACTTTCTATGCGTTCGCATCTTTATCACTTATTCCAAACTCTAAAGACTGGAAGAAAAGTTACTTATTGGTACGGAGGTCGTTCTAAACAAGAATTGTTCTATACTGAGCATTTCCGTAGCTTAGAAAGACAATTCTCTAACTTTAAGTTCTATTTAGTACTTTCGGAGCCAGCACCAGAAGATAACTGGAAAGTATCTAAAGATGTAGATGACACTGAAGGAGATGGTTTCTTAGGATTTGTACACCAAGCGGTGATAGATCAATACCTAAGTAAACACGAATCACCAGAAGATTTAGAAGTATATTTCTGTGGGCCACCAATGATGAACGTTGCCGTTCAAAAAATGGCAGAGGACTTCGGAGTAGCAGACGAAAATATACGTTTCGATGACTTTGGAGGGTAATATCCTTTAAAAATATTATTATTATAGAGAAGCCAATACAATTAATTTTGTGTTGGCTTTTTTTTTGGTGTTTTTTCACTGGTTTATATTATGAATTTGGTTACTTTTGTGTCTATTGATAGTGATATCATGCAGAAACCCCTGAAAAACTATGAAAAAAACGACTATAGAAAGATTAGCATATACAATAAAGCGGGCTAGAAAGAATAATCAGCCTATGCCTATCTTTTTTTTGGGTGCTGGGGCTTCCGCTACAGGTCGTATTCCTTTGGCAAGCGGTATAGTTGACAGTATCCTTAAAAATCATTCAGAAAACCCCGATGTGGAAATTCTTAAAGATAAAACATACTCTAAATTAATGGATTGTCTTGATACATCTGACAGAGATGTCCTTTTGAAAGGATATATAGATAAGGCTAAAATAAACGTTACTCATATTTATTTAGCTCAGTTGATGGAAAAAGGATATGTAGATTATGTACTTACTACAAACTTCGATAATCTGATGATAAGGGCTTTGGCTTTGTTTAACGAATTTCCTCCTGTTCACGATATGGCTATTTTGAAAGACCTTACTACTACAACTTTCGCAGAGAAATCTATAATACATCTTCATGGTAAATATGATGGAGCATGGATGTTAAATACTGATGAAGAATTAGATAAGGTTGGGGAAACTGTTCCAAATATTTTTAATAAGATAGCAAACAAGAGGCCATGGGTATTTATAGGTTATAGTGGTGACGATCCTATTTTGGATCAT
>JABSPL010000056.1 GCA_013215105.1 Flavobacteriaceae bacterium | reverse complement strand
TTTACAACTCCATGAGTTGCACATTCTTTTATCAATTTGAGTTTATACTCCGTCGTGTACTGTTTTTTTGTAGTTTCCATAATATAAAGTTAATGTTTTTATTATAGAATTAAGTATGACTATTTTAGGGGCTTAAACACTAATGAAAAAAGGATTAATATGTTTATAAGTTCAATTGTGTTTATTAAATTAGAGATGAATTAAGACATAAAAATAACCTCAGAGAGTATCTGGGGTTATTTGTTTTTTAGAGTGTAGCATTGATGCAAATGAATAATGGTACAATTTGAGATGCAAAAGGGGCTAATAATTTTCAGCAACTACTATTGTACTAATAATTACTATATATTTGAATTATTGATTATTTCAATTAATTTGTACATCTTCTCCTTTCAAAATTTGATTTTCATTTTCTGGAATATATATATCTGGTTTTGTACCATTACCATCTAAGGTCTTTACGTTTCTTTGAAATGATAGCATAGTAGAAACTTTAATGCGAATGTTTGAATGTCTTAACCTTATTTTTTGTGAGTTTCCACTAGAACCATCTGTAGTAACGCCAACTATTTTAATATTATATAATCCTTTAAAAGCACTTGTAAAAACAGTAGCGGCACTAAAACTACGTTCATTTACTAAGATGTAAACAGGTTTTGTATATTGCTTCTCTGTGTTTTCGGAAGTCATATAATGAGGATTACTGAATTTGGAAGTATCAAATTCTTTTTTTGTTTCAAAATTTTTAGTAAACATTTCTATCTGTTCTCTATCTAAATCATCGAATTTATTCGGAATAGGTGTAACAATAATGTTAACTCTAAGTCTATACTGTACAAAATAAATAAACATCGATGAATAAAATAAAACTAACAATAATTATACTGAGTATATTATTAGGAGTTTCTTGTAAAGAAAACACCTCTAATGAAAATTTTAAAAAAGAAATAGATACATATATAAAGGAGCAAATGCATTTTCAGAAAATACCTGGACTAGCCTTAGGTGTAATAAAAGACGGAGAGATAATATATGAGGGGTATTTTGGAGAAGAAAATATAGAAACCAATACTATTGTAAACAAAAATACTATATTCCCTATATTTTCTATAACAAAACTAATGGTTAATACTGGTGTTTTTCAACTTATAGAACAAGGGAAAATCTCGTTAGACGATAATATATCTAAATATTTAGACAATATACCTAAAAACTGGCAAGGAGTTAAAATACAACACTTGATAACTCACTCTTCGGGGCTTCCGGACCTTAATATAATGGAAGGAAAAAGAACTGATGAAGATGTTTGGGCTGAATTAATACAAAAAGATACCCACTTCGACTTAGGTGATAGGTTTGAGTATAACCAAACCAATTATTGGTTATTAGCAAGAATGATAGAAAAAGTGTCAGGAGTAACATTTGAGGATTTTATAATTAATGGTCAATTCCCTAATAAGCCAGAAGGAGTAGTGTTTTCGTCTGATTTTACCGACAATTTCTCTAATAGATCGTCTCTACAGACATATAATAATGAAAAAGAAAAGTATGATATATTTCCTTTGTATGGAGGTAGACGATTTCACCCTGCCAACGGTATGAATATAACTCTAAAGGAGATTATGGAATGGAATAGTCGTCTGGACAACAACGAATTGTTAGAAGAAGCAACTAAACTAGACATGTGGAAGCCTTTTAAATATACCTCTAAAACTCTTAAGTTTTTACAAGGATGGCATACTTATAAATTGAACGAATCAGAATCTATAGGATTTACGGGAGGTGAACGTACTGGTTTTAGAAAGTTTATAGATAATGATATGACTATAGTTGTACTTACCAATGGTCATAAATACTATGCTTCACATAACGATATAATCAATAGAGTAGCAGGAATAGTTGAAAGTAGCTTGTATAATCACAAGAGCATTGTACAGCATAAGATCTTGACTGGTTTCTTATTAAATGATAATACTGACGATGCAATAAAAAACTATTATTCAGTGAAAAAGGAAAACGTAGAGCAAGAGAAGTATAAAAATACTACTTTTTCTTATGAAAACACATTGAATTCTATAGGATATATTCTTATAAGAAGCAACAAACTAGCTAAAGCTATAGACGTTTTTAAACTTAATGTAGAAGAAAATCCTAAATCATCCAATTGTTACGACAGCTTAGCTGAGGCGTACCTTAGTAACAATGAATTGGGTCTTGCCAAAGACAACTATGAAATAGCCTTAAAATTGTATCCAGAGAGTGACAACGCTAAGAAAATGTTAGAAACTATAAAGGAAAAAATGGAAGAATAGAACTATTTTTTTGAGTTTAATTATAATATTTTAAAAACCTCCTTGTCAATAATAAATATTGACAAGGAGGTTTTTTTGTTTTTCTATGATTATATTTCCCTTGCTCTTCTTAGTCCTTAAGCGGTACAATTTTAAAACATTGAATTATTATTTTTTATAAAGTCATATATAATCCATAGTTTTGAATCTACCTTTGATTAATTTGATATCATAATACCATATATTAGTTCAATAGGTATATTTGATTTTAAAACATTTCATCTACTAATCTCCCATAAATCTTTCAATTTCTTTAATTGTTTCTAAGGTTTTTTCTTCTTGAATAAAATGTCCGCAATTAAATTCTCTTACTATGGCATTAGGTATTCTTTTTTTCCATTTTTTTAAATACTCTGTTGTAATAAAGTCATCTTTTGTACCCCAAAGTATAAGCCATGGTTTTTGTTCCAATTTATCCAAACCTCCCCATTGTTCTTGATACCAATCGGACGAACCAACTAATGATTTGCCTATGTTTAATAGTGAAATTCTAGAAGATTTATTGGGAAAAGGGTATATATATTGTTTATGTATCTTTTTTGATAGTTTATTCTTTTCGTAAAACCCTTTTTTAAGCAAGAACTTAGGTGAGAAATTCATTCTTAGATACAGAAAACTACCTATACTACTATTTATGATTTTATCCACTTTTAGTGCCGATGGATTGTTTTTTGTTTCCCAAAGCCAAGTATTAAACAACACCAATTGCTTTATTCTATTATGATTTTCAATTGCTGAAGAAATACCTATTGAACCGCCAAAATCGTGAACAACAATTGTTATATCGCTAAGGTTAAGCTTCTCTATAAATTCTGTTAGGTTTCTTGAATGAGATTGTGGTTTTCCATCAAAATTTTTAGGCTTTTCCGATAAGCCAAAACCTATATGATCAATTGCTATACATCTGTTTTTTTTTGATAATTCAGTAATATATTCTCTATAAAGAAACGACCAAGCAGGAGTCCCGTGAATGAACAGAATAATATTGCCTTTTCCTTGATCGATATAATGCATTTTACCTGCATCTAACCGAATATATTTATTTTCGAAAGGATACAAGGAGGTATCTAACCATTTTTGTTCTTGTACTGATAAACTCATAATTGATAGTATTGATATTGTTAGTAAATAATTTTAAAACAAAGATCATTCAATACTATCAATCTAATCTTGGTATAAACCAAGATTTTATATTTTAACTGTTCCTAATAATTTACTAAAATTACTAGGGTCTATTCTCAGGTAAGAGGCTAGGTCTTTTTGTGATACCATTTGGAGTAAATGAGGACTCCTTGTTGTAAAATTTCTAAATCTAGTTTCTATGTCAAATGCCATTAACTCATAATAACGATTTAAGGTATCAATCAGTAATAGCTCAGTTGCTTTTCGGAATAATGTTTCAATAGACCTATGTTTTGACATTAATTCTTGGTGTTTTTCAAATGATATTCGCAAGAATTTACTATCGGTAATTGTCGTTAAAAAATAGTTCGAAGGTGATTGATTCAAGAAGGATTCAGGAATTCCAGAAAAAGAAGGGAAATAAGTAAATGCAATAATATGCTCCTTGTTTTTGTTTAAATAATAGGATTTTTGAACTCCAGAAATCACAAAATACATATAACGTTCTGTATCTCCCTTTCGAGTCATTATAGTGTTTTTGGGAACAGAATATTCTGTCCAAAAAGAAAGGTATTCTTCTATAATGTCATTTTCGACAGTATGTATTTTAGCTAGAAATTTTTTCATCTTTTAAAATGTGATACAATGGTTTATATATGGTGACTTGAGTATTATAAAGCGATAAACTTACAAGTCTACACTGAGTCAAAGCTTTTGTTTTTACTTAATAATCCCAACTTTTATATTCATCATTAGTGTTTTTCATATCGTCATAAAGCCAAACCATTCTATCTAGGTACCAACTCTTACCCAAGTATGCCATTATGACTCCTAAAACTGCTCCCCAAATGGAGTACTCTACTGTTGACCATATTGACAATAACATCCCTATAGAAGAAATTGAATTTAGTATTTTATGAATCGGGCTGTTGTGAATCTCAGGGATTCCTATTTTATCGCGGTTGAGGTAAACTCGTTCCCCCATTACTGCTCTGGAAGCCCAATTTTTTGTTGATTTAGGTTTTGAAAAAAATATTGGATTAAAAAACATCCATAATAAAGATAAAACTCCAGGGATTAAACACCACCATCCTATCCAAATCCTACTCCAAAAAGAGAATATTATTATAGGTAAAACTGAATATCTTGTCCATACACTCCAAGGATTTGAATGTTTCATCCAGTTTTCGTGTGTTAAATTAAATGCTTTTGCTACTTTTCTCTCTAATGTCATAATTATATTTTATGTAAATATTATTTATCACTTTTTCGTTCCCTTTTGATTTTATCTTTTTTTATTAAGAACAATGGTTAATGTAAAACTAAGGACTTTAAGTTTATTACACTTTAAAATCATCACTAAACTTTATTCAAATATACAAACTTTAAATTTATCAAAAAACCTATTATTTAAGCTGTTTGTCTCATTTATGCCTTCACTTCCAAATAAGTCCATAACTATTATATCAAGAGACTATCTATTACATTGTCAAAACCTACACATAACATCCTTATTCCTCTTTTTCTAACTTTATTATTTCTTAAATATACTACTTTACAAACTTAGGATGGCATTAGTTGTTGTATACTGGCTTATTTAGTTTTTATAGTACCATTTCTATATAAATCTAATGCTTCATTTAATAACAATTCAATAAAATCAATAGGTAGGTCTTTATTGGGGTTTACTCTTAAAATTTTCATTCGAGAACGATTTCCTTCTTCTAATTCGGGGTGATTTAAATACTTTCCTTCAACCATTAATATGTATGGCTCATCTGTTTTTTTATCAGTCCAAAGGTAGCAAAACATTTTTTTCTTGTAACAAAAACAAGGCATTCCCCATTTTCTTGTTTCTGCAATGTTGTCATCTTGTTTAAGAATAATATCTCTTAAAGTAAGCAAACAACTTTTGTAGGGTTCTTCCTTGTTTAAATAATAATTATCAGTTTCTCGAATCATTTTTGTTAGATATTATTTTACAGCAATTAAAAATTCGATTTCTGCATCATTAGGGTTTTGTGCTTTTACTCCAAACACCTCAAAGTCTGTCGAATAAACTCTATTTAAATCCATTTCCCATATTTTTGTCCACTGATCGACTATTAATCCTTTTGTTAAATCTCCTTTAGCCGAAAAATTAACATATTTCCCTCCTTCAAATGATTTACCAACCATTGCCTTTGGTATTTCATTTAGACTTTCGACTTTGCAACCCAAAACTGTCGTGTATGGCTTTGTATGGTCGCTTTCATATTCTGTATAGATTGAATAAATTGTGTTATCAACTTTATTAGGGATTTTGTCAAGAACTCCTTCCGAGAAAAACCTGTTCCACAATTCTCCTATGTCTTTTGCTGCTTGTCCGTTTTCGTTGGTAGTTCTTATTGAAATACCAATTACTTTAAATGCTTTAACAGTTACTTTGTTCATGTTTTTAATGTTTTATGATTTATAATATTGCAAAAGTAAATGCAGATTATGACAAAGGTATGTCAGGGGTTGTTATATATTTTTTACTGCAGATTTTAAAATATTCTATAGAAGTGTATGATTTGCTGATTTCGAAACCAATCCATATTATTCAGACAGATTATCCAGACAGATTATCCAGTACTATTGTTATACTGTTTGAAACAAAAGAAGCTACACAGATAATATCAATATACCGCAACGGACTTTAGTTATTATGAATAATAACTAAAGTCCGTTGCAAGATAGTTATACCAAAAGGCTATTATCGGTAATACTATCTGATTACTAAAACGACATACAGTATGATTAGACTAATGTATTTGGCGTAATGTTAACTAATCTCTATATTGAATCTTAGGCTGTTTTAGGAATACTTATATTTCTATAGTGTTTTTATGTTTGTTATTTTACTTGTGTTTAATATATTAATGAGAATATGAATATTCAATAGTAAATATTAGCTTAATATTGTTAATATTCTCACAACTTTAATAGAGCTTTAATTAAAAGATTAAATAAACATACCATAACATAACAAGTTTTAATTAAAGGGGGTTTTCAATGATGTTTGCTGTAATAAATTTAACACTTTTCAACAAATTAATTATTTTAAATGAAAAAATTAAACAATTACATCGTTTTGATACTCTTTTTTATAGTATCCAATGCGTTTACACAAAACTCAACAGCCCTGATAAGAGGTTCTGTTTATGAGGAGGGGGTTCCATTGCCTGGAGCAACAATAATGATTAAAAATACTCAAATAGGTGCTGTTACCGATTTTGATGGTTATTTTGAGATTAAAAATGTTAAATCGGGTACTTACCAATTACTAATAACTCTTATTGGGTATGAAGTAAAATCACTTTCGATTGAGGTTCCCATTAGTGGAGAATTGAACTTAGGAATAATTAATTTGAAACCTTCGGCAGAATCATTAAATGAAGTAGTTATTACTGCTCTTGGAATGAAAAGAGAAAAGAAAGCTCTAGGTTATTCGGTAGGCGAGGTAGATAGTGAAAAGGTAAATCTTGTTCCGCAAGAAAATGTAATGAGTAGTTTATCTAGCAAAATTTCAGGACTTGATATCCGTCGTTCAGGAAATGATTTGAATGCAGAGACTCATGTTTATATTAGGGGTAGAACTTCATTGACAGGCAATGACGATCCTTTGGTTATAATTGATGGAGCTCCAGTAGGAGGTACAAATGCGATGAGTGATATTAGTGCTGTAAATATTAAAAATATAACTGTACTTAAGGGAGCAAGTGCTGCGGCATTATATGGTTCCAGAGCTGGTAATGGGGTTATCATTGTAACTACAAAATCGGGAGAAGGATTAAAAAAAGGAATAGGTGTATCTATAAGTTCAAGTGTTACTTTTAATACTCCATATAAATATATGGATTTGCAAAATAGATTTACAAATGGGAAAAAAGGTCTTTTTAATGAGTCCACATGGCAACATTGGTATGGTTCCGAAGAAGGAACGGAGGCTGTACAATGGAATACCGATGGAGAAGCGAAACCATTAAAATTTTATCAGAATAGTTTAGAAGATTTCTTCAAAACAGGTATATCAACCATAAACGATGTTAGTGTACAGGGAGCTAATGACAAAGGTAGTTTTAGATTGTCAATGTCTCATCAAAAAGCAACAGGAAACTTTCCTGGATCTGAATTGGAAAAGGTTGTGTTTAATTTGGCAGCATCGACCAATATAACAGATAAGGTGAAATTGTCAACAAATATAAATATTTCAAATCCTAAATCTGACAATTTCCCTGTTTTAGCAGATGGTAGAGATGATCAGTATTTCGATATATTTAATATAG
The DNA here is from genome assembly GCA_013215105.1 of Flavobacteriaceae bacterium. Lineage (GTDB taxonomy): Bacteria > Bacteroidota > Bacteroidia > Flavobacteriales > Flavobacteriaceae > DT-33. The sequence goes on along the minus strand of JABSPL010000056.1, from coordinate 6,164 downwards.
CACCACATATCAATATCAACGATTTGAAAGATGATTATTGGAAAGTTAAAAATGTGGAACAACGCAGAGTAACCTCAGGATATAATAACCCTTGGTGGTCAGCAAAAGAGAAGCAGAATAAATTTGACAGAGTGAGAGGATTCGGGAATGTTAAATTAGATTATGAAATAACACCAGAGTTAAAAGCATTTGTTAGAGGAGCATATAGCAGCCTTAATAGTCGAGAAGAAACTTTAAAACCATGGTCGTATGACGGTTTTAGTAGAGCTCCTAGACCTTTTGGGTCGTATAATGTAAATACTTCAGACCGAAGAGAGTATAATGTAGATTTCCTATTGAATCATGACAAGCAATTAGGAGATTTTCATATAAACACTTCTATTGGAGGTAATATAATGAGTAGAAGGACCTCAAAGATATCTCTTGGCGGAGACAATCTGGTTTTACCTGGCTTATTTACAGCTTCTAATGTTTCGAGAGGAGGACTGAACTATGATACAGCTACTTTTGATAAATCTATATATAGTATATATGGAATGACTTCTTTGAGTTATAGAAATATTGCATTTATCGATATAACAGGTAGAAATGATTGGTCTAGTACTCTTCCTAAAGAAAACCGTTCTTATTTTTACCCTTCGGTTTCTACGAGTTTATTGATATCGAAAATGATGAATTTACCTGATTGGGTGTCATTAATCAAATTACGATCAGGTTGGGCTGAGGTAGGTAAAGATACAGAGCCGTATTTGATAAATCCTACATTGGACCAAAGCTCTTGGGGTGATGATTTAACTTATTCATTGCCAAGCAGTATGCCTAATACAAATCTTAAACCAGAAATAGCTACTTCTTATGAAATAGGAACAGATATCTCTCTGTTCAATAATCGTTTAGGTTTTGAAGCTACTTATTATAAGACAGTAAATAAAAATCAAATATTAAATGTAGGGATTTCTCCATTGACAGGATATACCAGCACTACGATTAATGCAGGTAGCGTAGAAAATAAAGGTATAGAAATAGGAGTGAATATGGTGCCTATCAGAACTAAAGATTTAGAATGGAATTTGAATATGACTTTTACCAAGGCTAGTAGTAAGCTCGTAGAATTGGTATCGGGTGTAGATAGAGTTTCTTTCGGAGGAGGAAGTGGTATGTATGCGTTTACCGAAGTTGGTGGAACTATTGGTGATTTATATTCGTATGGAATAGAAAAAGTAGAAGAAGGAGAGTATAAAGGATGGAATAAATTAGATTCGAATGGTAGATTAAAAATAATAAAAAATGTTGAAGATAGACCATTGGTTGGGAATTTCACAAACGATTTCTCAATGGGATTATCAACATCTGTTAGTTATAAGAATTTTACTATTTCGGCAAGTTTTGACTGGAGACAAGGAGGAGATTTCTTTTCCGAATCAATGAAAAGAATGGCTCGTTCAGGGAAAGTCGAAAATTGGCACAATGGAATAAGTTCAAGTACTTTTTCAGGGGCTTTAGATAATAATTCTTTTAATGGAGATAGAGATCAGCTTGCTAACGAAATAAGAACAAACCCTATTTATAGAGACAATGATGTATGGATTGGAGGTAGAAATGAAGAATTAGGAGGTTTCCAGTACAATGGTAATAATAACGGAGCTTTCTTCGCTGGAGTAATTGACAATGGAGATGGTACTTATACCGAGAATTTTGGAGCAGCAGGAACAAAAATGTTCGATGCTTATAGAGTAGTTGAATCAAGTGGTAGTTTCTGGAGAACTGGATATGCATTTATGTACGATGCATCGTTTGTGAAAATGAGAGATATAACATTGACATATAAATTTACAGATAAAGTAGTTAAATATATTTCGGCACAGAATATTTCAATATCTGTATTTGCAAAAAACCTTATGCTATGGACAAAAAACGATGCAGGTATCGATCCAGAAATAGCTCATCATAACGGTAATCAGGGTTTCGAGAAATGGAATCTTGGACCGCAGACAGCTCCTATTGGATTTAAGTTAAATATAGAATTTTAAAAATAAAAGATTATGAACAAAATTATTGTAAGATTACAAATAGTTGTAGTCGCATTTTTGATATCGTCATGCAGTGAATCATTAGATGATATAAATATAAGCCCAAATACTTTACCTGATAATGAAGTAGATATAAAGTTTGTGTTTACAGGTGTTGTATCTAAGGCAGCTCAGATTTCAACAAATTTTAGTTATAGATCGGGAGAATTACCTGCCGCTGCACAATATTTACAACGTGATTTCACTAGTTATGAAGAAAATAATTACGACTGGAATTCTGTGAGTTTCGGGAGTGTTTATGAACCAATAAAGGATAGTAAATATATTTTTGACAGAGCAGGACTAGAGAAAACGGGAGATGAGAAAAACTTTTATCAGGCTGTTTCTCTTATTATGAAATCGTATTCTTATGGTTTCCTTACATCTGCTTTCGGGGACATTCCTTATTCTAAAGCAATGCAAGCCGAATTAGGAGGGCAAGAGTATTTTCAACCAGTTTACGATTCTCAAAAAGATGTATTTATAGATGTATTAAAAGATCTGGTTACGGCAAATACATTATTAAAAGACGTAGGAGTTGTTGATAGTGCCATTGATGCAGATTTAGTGTTTCAGGGCGATAGTATGAAGTGGAGGAAGTTTGCAAATTCATTGCGATTAAGATTCTATATGAGATTATCTCAAAAAAACGGAATGGAAATTAATCCTTCTCAGGAGTTCAGTGAAATTATTAACAATCCGAGTCAATTTCCTATAATGGAAGATAATTATGATAATGCAGAAGTCGATTATGTAGGAACTGATGCTAATAATAGTTGGCCTGGAGGTCCTTTGAATTTCAGTTTACGTTCAGAATTTTATAGGAGAAAGCCTTCTGCTACAATTGTATCTAAATTAATAAATTTGAATGACCCTAGATTAACTACTTGGATAAAACCAGTAGATGTTCAGATTGTAGAAGGAGCAACAAACGAAATAGTAGTCGAAAACGGATTAGTTAAAAGGTATATTGATTTAGATATAGATGCCATAAATAGCGATAGTGATCTTGAAAATGATATTAAAACCAGTTTGTTTGTCGGATTAGATATAGCACTTACATCACCAAATGATTTTAATTTGGGTGGTACGGTAAACGGTGTTAGAGATGATATATCAGCCTTGGATGAAAATATATATTTAGGTGAGGCATCAAATCCTCATGTGTCTTACTTAGCAGATATGTATGCAGAAAATTCAAATTCTTTAGTTAAATCTGTATTTATGAGCTGTGCTGAAGTGAAATTCATATTGGCAGAAGCAAGTTTACTAGGTTGGATTGGCGGAAATGCTTATGATTATTACACCGACGGAATTGAAAAATCATTTGAGCAGTACAATATTACTGATGGATCTCCATCGGCAGTATATGATAAGGGTAATCAATCGTTTATTTCATTTAATAAAACTGATTATCTTGCTAATACGCAAAATATTTATAATAATTCTTCAAATAAATTGGAAGCTATAATCAGTCAAAAATGGATTGCATTGTGGATGACATCAGAATCTTGGTTTGATTGGAGAAGAACAGGCTTTCCTAAATTGAATGATAATATTCTTTTTGGAACTAATGGTCAAAATACACCTATCAGGTTTTGGTACGATGATATCTATAATGAAGATAATATGACCGATGCCGTCAATGGATTGCAACCAGCAACAAACGATCAATGGTCTCAAATGTGGTTGCTTCAGGGTAATTAACATTACTTGGTAAACTATATTAAATCGACTATCCTATAATATGAATTATAGGATAGTAGGTTTGTAAATCAGATTAAACAATTCACAATAAAATTATGGAAGTAAAAAAAGCATTCAAAATACTAGGGATTATAGCTCTAGGATTACTATTAGTGGCCTACAATTTAAACTCTCCTGAGCAGGATAATAGTCATACCCACGAATCTGGTTCTACAGATGGACATTCTCATTATTCCAATCATTTGAATACCGACGGGCACAAACTTATTTTCCCGAGTAGAACTCCCGATAGGATTATTACAAACCTAACGGCGGTACCTGAGTCGAGTTTTGCAGTAAACTGGAGAACCAATCAGCAGATAGAATTGGGTGTTCTTCAAGTCACATTAGCTACCGATGGACCAGAATTTATTATGGACGGAGTAAGAACTATAGATGCAACAACAGAGTCTTTTGAAAATAAAAACAGAAATGAACCTTTGGTTAAAGCTAATTTTCATTCGGTATTAGTAAAAGGGCTAAAAGCAAATACCACCTATGTGTACCGTGTAGGTAACGGAGATACAGAAAGTGATAAATTATGGAGCGAATGGTTTCAGTTTACCACAGCAAGAGATGCTAGTTCAGAAGAGCCTTTTAGTTTTATATATTTTGGAGATGCTCAAAACCACGTAAAATCGATGTGGAGTAGAGTGATAAGAAATTCGTATAAAAAATTCCCTGAAGTAGATTTTATGTTACACGCAGGAGATCTGATAGAAAGTAGAGATGCTAATTTGGAATGGGGAGAATGGTTTTATGCGGGTAGTTTTATTCATGCTACTGTACCAAGTATGATGACACCAGGAAATCATGAGTATGTAAAGAAGCCATCACCTGCTTTATCTACTTTGTGGAGACCTCAATTTACTTTACCTAAAAACGGGCCATCTGAAATACTGTCAGAAACAAGCTATGTTATAGATTATCAAAATTTGAAAATGATATCTGTTGATGCACCAGCCTTAATGATTGAAGATATAGATGCAAGTATACAAGTAAAGTGGTTAGATTCTGTTTTGGCAAATAACACTAAGAAATGGACAGCTATAACCTTGCACTATCCTATATTTTCTACAAAAACTAATAGAGATAATAAAGAGTTACGTGATATGTTAAAACCACTGATAGATAAATATAAAGTAGATCTTGTATTGCAAGGACATGACCATACTTACGCAAGGGGTGAAGTTAGCAATAATACAAGCGGAGAAACCATAACAGATGATGCAGGTACTATATATGCTGTTTCGGTGAGTGGTCCTAAAATGTATGAGTCTAAAGACGGAAAATGGATGGAACGTAGGGGAGAATATACTCAGCTGTTTCAGATAATAACTATAGGTAAAGATAGTTTATCGTATGAGGCGTATACTCCTATAGGGAATTTGTACGATGCTTTTGATCTGATTAAAAAAGATGGAAAAAAGAAACTGGTAAATAGAGTTCCAGAGACTTCGCAGCGATTTAAAAAGGATTTTATTAAAGAATAAAAAATGAAAAGACTTATAAGTACTTTACTCGTTTTTTTTTGTGTGATTCTTGGGTTGTTTTCTCAAGAATCACAGACTTATATTGATGCAAAGAAGCAGCTGCAAAGTCCCAATGATAATATGGTTTTAGTAACTGCTCATAGTGCTGCTCATCAAAAGTATCCAGAAAACTCTATAGCTTCTATTGAGCAAGCCATCCGTATTGTAGTAGATATAGTAGAGTTAGATATAAGGGTTACTAAAGATTGGATTCCTATTTTAATGCATGACGGGACTATTGATAGAACGACAAGCGGTACAGGAAAGCCTCATAAAATGACTTATGAGGCTCTGCAAAAGTTTCAATTGCTTGGGTCTGAAAGGGAAATTACTAAATATAAAACACCAACCTTAGAGGAGGTGCTACAATTGACAAAAGGAAAAATTTGGATTGATTTAGATATGAAAACATATATAAGACAATTAGATAATGTTGTGGATGTTTTGCAAAAATACAGCAATGGTGAAGGATGTTTTTTTATGATGGAGAATGTATTACGATTTCTTAAGAACAGGGTATCCTAACTTACCTTATGAGTCATCTACTACACCTCCTACTAGATGGATGTATCCTAATTCGGAATATACCAATAACGCCGATAATGTGTCTGAAGCTGTCGAAAGTCAGTTCGGAACAGGTAGTGATGATACCAGGGAATTGACTTGGTGGTTAAATTAAATAGGGTCTGCTGAAAAAGTATTTATTTAACTAATACTTAGTTAAATAAATACATAAAACACTTATTTGTATATGGTCAAATGCAGGTTTATTGCTATATTACAGCAAATAACCATGCATTATGATAAATTATACTTC
>JABSPL010000055.1 GCA_013215105.1 Flavobacteriaceae bacterium | reverse complement strand
TTCTAAAAAAATTACCTTTGCTATTCAATTAAAAACATAATATGCCATTTAAATCTTTAGGATTATCTGATAACTTAATAAATAAATTAAGTCAAAATAATTATAAAAAACCTTACCCTATACAAGAACAAGCTATCCCACATATCTTAAACAACAAAGATATAATGGGTATTGCCAAGACTGGCTCAGGGAAAACGGCTGCATATATATTGCCTGTAATACAAAAGTTAGAAGACTCTGAACTAGAGAAAAGCCGTAATATTAATACTCTTATACTAGTTCCGACCAGAGAATTAGCTATGCAAGTCAAGGAGGTTTTTGACGCTTTCAACACTAGTTCTAACAATATAAAAGCCATGGCTGTTTATGGAGGTGTATCTATAAACCCTCAGATGAAGGGCATGTACGGCACCAATTTGTTGATAGCAACTCCGGGTAGACTTATAGAGTTGATAGAAAACAACGCTCTTAGTGTAAGCAGTCTAAAAACTTTGGTTATAGACGAAGCTGATAAAATGCTTGAGCTTGGTTTTAAAGAAGAAATAGATAAAATATTTACTTTATTACCAAAAAAAAGACAAAACATGCTTTTCTCGGCAACTCTTAGTGATAAAATAGAGGATATAAACAATATAATCCTTAACTATCCTATAGTTATAAAGATAGAAGAAGACTCTCAAGAGTTAGAGCATATAGAACAGTTGGCATATTATGTAACTGACGAGAAAAAAGGTCCTTTACTTAGGCACCTTATAAAGACTGAAAATATGACTCAGGTTTTGATTTTTGTAGCTTCGGGTTATAAGTGTGACAATATCTCTTTCAAACTAAGCAAACATGGAATAGAAGCCAGAGCAATACATGGGAAAAAGAGTCAAGGAGCCAGAAATGCTGCTTTAGAAGACTTCAAAGCTGGTAGAATACAAGCTTTGGTAAGCACCGATTTGCTTGCTCGTGGTATAGATATAGAGCTTTTGCCACATATAATAAATTTCGATTTACCTCGTTCTCCCAAAGACTATATACACCGAATTGGTAGAACTGGTAGAGCTAACAACACTGGTAAAGCTATTTCATTTGTAAGCCCCGAAGACGAACATCATTTTAAGATTATTCAAAAAAAGGCAGGAAAACCTGTTCCTAGAATTTACGAAGAAAACATAAAAGAGTTGAATAAATAATTTTTTTTCAAAAAACCTTACTAAGATGAATAAAGCAATATTAATTATATTTTTTACATTTAGTACTCTTTTTGTTTTTGCAAATGATAATAAAGGTGTTTTCAGTTTAGACACTATCAAAAAACATAAAAAACTAAACAAAAAGAATGTTAGAAGTTTTTTTACTGATTATTTGAAACAAAATAAAGAAACTATAGTCGAGTTTGACACTAGGTTTGGTAATATAATAATACAGCTTTCGGATGATACTCCTTTGCACAAGGCTAATTTCATCTATTTAACCAAAATGGGTTATTTTGATTTGACTTGTTTTCATAGAGTAGTCAAAGGTTTTGTGGCTCAAGGAGGTAATTCTGACGATGTAAAAACTTCAGAATTCAGAAACAAATATACTAGTTATGTATTACCTTCGGAGTTTAGAGATAATTTAATACATAAAAGAGGAGTAATAGCAGCGGCTCGTCAGTGGATTGACAATCCTAAAAAAAACTCTTCATCGTTTGAGTTTTATTTTGTCATAGACCGAAAAACTTCTAAACACCTAGACGGTGAGCACACAGTGTTTGGTAAAGTAATAAAAGGAATGGATGTAATAGATAAAATATCTAATTTAAGGACAGATAGTAGAGATAATTGGCCTATAAAAGATGTTTGGATAAAAGCAACAGTTATAAAATAAATATTATGATATCAAAATTTAAAAACACAAAGAAGTATTACTATAAACTTCTGAAAAAATACAGCATATTTAACAATGATAAAACTATCAAAACTATAACTATTTTATACGATTCTAGAGATATATCAATAGATAACTACAGGTCTATGATAAAAAAAGTTCTTAATATACCTTCGGATAAAATAAATACTATAGGTTATAGAAATTACGTCAAAAAAGATACTGTTGATGATAATTTTTTCTCCAAAAAAGATTTCAACTGGTTTGGACGTTTAAAATCAAACAATTTGAAAAAATTGGTGCAAAATAGCGATGATATGCTAATTAACTTATGCTATAAGAATAATATGTATATCAATATTGTAAATTTGCTGAGTAAAGCTAAGTTTAAGGTTGGATTTTTTAACAAAAAAAACACAACCTTGAACCTAATGATAGACGTAAAACACGATGACTACAAGGCTTTCAACTTTGAGATTAATAAATATTTACAAATTTTAAAAAAAAAATAGATGAGTTTATTTACAGGTACAGGTGTTGCTTTAGTCACACCTTTTAAAGAAAATGGAGAAATAGACTCTGATTCTCTGAGAAAACTAGTAGAATTTCAGATAAATAACAATATAGATTATTTAGTAGTTTTAGGTACTACTGCTGAGTCTGCTACGCTAAATAATCAAGAAAAACAATTGGTAATAGACACTGTAGTCAAAGCTAACAACGGAAGATTACCTCTAGTACTTGGTATAGGTTCTAGCAACACTGCCAGCGTTATTTCTCAAATTAAAGAAGCCAATTTGGACTCTTTTTCGGCTATTTTATCGGTAAGCCCTGCTTATAATAAACCTACCCAAGAAGGAATATATCAGCATTTTAAAGCTATAGCGACTAGTACTACCAAAGATATTATATTGTATAATGTACCAGGTAGAACCGCTAGTAATATGACTTCTCAGACCACTCTCAGGCTAGCTAACGAGTTTGATAATATAATAGCTATCAAAGAGGCTTCTGGCGATTTACCTCAGATTTACAATATTTTAAAAGATAAACCTTCTGGTTTTAAAGTAATTTCTGGTGACGATATGACTGCCTTAGCCACTACATTGGCAGGTGGTAGCGGAGTTATAAGTGTAGTTGCTCAAGCCTTGCCTATAGAGTTTACTCAAATGATAAATTATGCTATAAAAGGAGATAATAAAGCAGCCTACCAAATACACTATAAATTAGTTCAAGGTATAGACTTAGCTTTTCAAGAAGGTAACCCTTCTGGAATAAAAGCTATGTTAAACAAATTTATACCCAGTCTAAATTTGGACTTAAGACTACCTTTAGTTAAAGTTTCTTCAGAATTAAAAGAAAAAATCATTAGTTTTGTTAATCAACTTAAATAAACAAAATATGCTTTCTAAAAAGGTAGAACATACACTAAACGAACAAGTAAGAATAGAAGCAGAGTCTTCTCAAATATATTTGGCTATGGCTTCATGGGCCGAAAACAAAGGATTAGCTGGAGTTTCGGAATTTTTATATGACCAATCGGACGAAGAAAGAACTCATATGTTAAAACTTATAAAGTTTATAAACGAAAGAGGTGGTCACGCTATTGTTACAGAATTAAATTCTCCTAAGACAGAATATACTTCGTTAAAAGAGTTATTTGAAGCTCTATACAACCACGAATTATTTGTTTCGGAACGTATAAACAACTTAGTAGGAGTTACTTTGGACGAAAAAGACTACTCTACTCATAACTTTTTGCAATGGTATGTATCCGAGCAATTAGAAGAAGAGAACTTAGCTAAAACTATTTTAGACAAAATAAACTTAATAGGCGACGACAAAGGTGGTCTTTATCTGTTCGATAACGATATAAAACAAATGACAGCAGTAAGTGCAGCGGCATCTAACCCAGGAGCCACTCCTACTAGTCTTATATAGTTTTGGTTTGAACCATAAAAAAAGTCTGTATTAATTAATAATACAGACTTTTTTTATGGTTCATTTTTTTTTAGCTGGCACAAACACCTTTTATAATCTTTCGTATTTCCTGAAGATTATCATCTGATTCGTCCAAAGATATTTTTTCTAACTTAGACAATGCTTTTTTATGATTCCCCATATAAGCCATGTTTAAAACAAGTCTTAACTCAGATTCTTTATAGTTACCGTCCTTATTCTTTTTAGTTTTTTTGAAATGATTATTGCTCAAACTTATAAAAGCTTTTTTTATCTTTCTACCTTTAGAACTAGCGGCTAAAGTTTGATATATTTTAGCTAATTCGAATATATTTGCTTCTTCTTTTCTGTTTTGAACAAAAGGCAACAATTCATTATTTAAGCTCCTTACATCAGTAGGAATATTTTTCAATACATTATAATAGGGTTTATCGTTACCCGAATAACCTTTTTGCTCCCAAACAACGTCTCCTTTTACGGTTACTATTTTTATATTTGGTATAGAAGTAACTCTATATTTGTTAGCCAAAGGTCCATTTATATCTATATCAACTTTCAAAAAAACAGCGTTTTTAGCAAATTCTTTCATTTTAGGGCTTTCCCAAAGATTTTTGTCCATAATTTTACAAGGACCACACCAAGTAGCAGTAAAGTCTAAAACTATTAATTTACCTTGTTCCAAAGCCATAGCTTTAGCCGAAAGTAAGTCGTTAGCCCAGTTAATTTGAGCATTCATAGATAGAGATAATACGAAGATTACCAATACTAAATATTTTTTTTTCATCATACTTTTTTAAGTTTTAAAGAAGCAAATATACTTTAATTTTTATTCATTTCAGATAAATACAATCTTTTTATCAGCATATACTTCCAAAAGTATAGTATAAAAACCAAAACGCTATATTTTTAACAATTCTTTAAGGATTCAACTCATTAAAAGAAATATTCTATTTTTAAAATTTTATATAAAATTTTAAAGAACATATCAAAACTATTGCTAAATAATATTTTTATAATCAACAATATATTTATATTTGCTTGCTGATACTTATAGTCTAAAAACAAACAAAATGAATATATTACTTTTAGGTTCGGGAGGAAGAGAACACGCTTTAGCTCTTAAAATGCGAGAAAGCTCTTTGTTAAGCAAGTTGTATATAGCACCTGGTAACGCAGGAACCATCTCGGTAGGTACTAACTTAGATATAGATATTAATAATTTCAATATAATAAAAGAAAATTGTTTGAAATTAAATATAGAGATGATAGTAGTAGGTCCTGAAGCTCCTTTGGTTAACGGTATTCACGATTTTATAAAAGAAGATAATGAACTGAAACATATAGGTGTTGTAGGTCCTAAAAAACTAGGAGCTACACTGGAAGGTAGTAAAGATTTTTCTAAAATATTCATGGAAAAACATAATATTCCTACTGCCAAATATAAATCTTTTACCAAAGAAAATTTACAAGAAGGGTATAAGTTTTTAGAAACTTTAAGCCCTCCATTCGTATTAAAAGCTGACGGATTAGCTGCAGGTAAAGGAGTGCTTATTTTGGATAAATTAAGTAATGCCAAAGAAGAATTAAAGGATATGCTTTGTAACAGTAAGTTCGGAGAAGCTTCAACAACTGTTGTTATAGAAGAATTTCTGAAAGGAATAGAACTTTCGGTTTTTGTACTTACAGACGGAACTAATTACAAAATATTACCTTCGGCAAAAGATTACAAAAGAATAGGAGAAGGAGATACAGGACTTAATACAGGAGGTATGGGAGCTATTTCTCCAGTACCTTTTGCTGATAAAGACTTCTTAGATAAAGTAGAAGAAAGAGTAATAAAACCGACTATTAACGGTTTCAAAAAAGACAATATAGACTATAAGGGATTTATTTTTATAGGACTTATGAACATGAATGGAGATCCTTTTGTAATAGAATATAATGTAAGAATGGGTGACCCCGAGACCGAGGTTGTTATTCCTAGATTAAAGTCCGATTTGGTCGATTTGTTCCTAGGAGTTGTCAATGGTGATTTGGATAAAAAAGAATTAATAATAAGTGACGAAATAGCAACTACTATAATGGCTGTTTCTGGAGGTTATCCTGAGGCTTACGACAAAAACATAGTAATTACTGGTTTAGAAAACATAACGGGCTCTACGGTTTATCATGCGGGTACCAAACAAGTAAACGGTGAAGTTTTGACTAACGGAGGTAGAGTGCTTAGCGTAACATCTATGGGTAATTCTATAGAAGAGACCTTAGAAAAGTCGTATAAAAACCTTGGTGAAATAAACTATAAAGGTAAATATTACAGAAAAGACATAGGACAAGATTTGATAAAAAATAATATATAATAGATGAAAAATTTCGTACAAGAGTTAAAATGGAGAGGTTTATTACAAGACATTATGCCTGGAACCGAAGAATATTTAAACGAAAATATGACTTCGGCTTATATAGGCTTTGACCCTACAGCAGACTCCCTACATATTGGTAGCCTTATACCAATACTTATGTTAGTTCACTTTCAGCAAGCAGGGCACAGACCCTTAGCTTTGGTAGGAGGTGCAACAGGTATGATAGGTGATCCTTCAGGTAAATCGAAAGAGAGAAACTTACTAGACGAAGAGGCTTTAGAAAAAAACATAAAAGGTATAAAAGCACAATTATCTAAGTTTTTGGACTTTGATAGTGATGCCAAAAACTCTGCTATTTTGGTTAATAATTATGACTGGATGAAAAACTTTTCTATCATAGACTTTGCCAGAGATATAGGAAAACACCTTACTGTAAACTATATGATGGCTAAGGAGTCGGTAAAAAAGAGATTGACTTCGGAAGATAGCGAAGGTATGTCGTTTACCGAGTTTACTTATCAATTGTTTCAAGGTTACGATTTCTTATATTTATACGAAAAATACGACTGTAAACTACAAATGGGAGGTTCGGACCAATGGGGAAATATAACCACAGGCTCGGAATTGGTAAGACGTAAAGCCAAAGGAAAAGCTTATGCGATAACTTGCCCGTTAGTAACCAAAGCCGATGGAACAAAGTTCGGGAAATCGGAAGGAGGAAATATATGGTTAGACAAAAACAGGACTTCTCCTTATAAGTTTTACCAATATTGGTTAAATTCTTCCGATGAAGATTCTGAAAGCTATATAAAGAAATTTACTTTTCTCAATGAAGAAGAAATAAACGAACTTATAGCTAAGCATAGAGAAGAGCCTCATATGAGACTTTTACAAAAGACATTGGCCCAAGAAATAACCGTATTAGTACATAGTCAACAAGACTACGAAAACGCATTAAAGGCATCGGGAATATTGTTTGGTAAATCGACTTCAGACGATTTGAAATCGTTAGATACTCAAACATTTTTAGATATTTTCAATGGAGTACCACAAGCAAAAGCAACTAAGACAGACTTAGAAAAAGGTATAGATCTTATAGAACTTTTTGTAAGTAACGGCTTTATGAAATCGAACGGAGAGGTAAGAAGAGCTTTACAAGCTAACTCTATTTCGGTAAATAAAGAAAAAGTAAAAGAAGGCGATTTATTAGAGACTAAAAACCTAATAGCTGACAAATATATTTTACTTCAAAAAGGTAAAAAGACTTACTATATGATAGAAATAGTGTAAGTATTATAATAATTAAAGAAAGGTAAATAGAATATATTTCTGTTTGCCTTTTTTTGGATAAAAAAACATATGGAATTAAACATATTATCTAAGTTTTTATTAATTGCTCATCACCCTCAAAAAAGTTGTTTTTTAACTTCGAGTATACATATTGGCTATGGTATAATTGGAGCTGCTTTATTAGAAATGTCACTTCAAGGACATTTGAAAATAGAAAACAAAAAAGTAGTACTGGCAAAACCTATAAATTCGGATATTACTATAATTAACGAAATATCTAAAGAAATAATTGCCTCCAAAAAACTTAGAACTATCAGCTATTGGTTAAGCGTACTTAATGCAAAAGGAAGTAAGTATAAATGGGAAATATTATCGGACTTAAGTAAACATAAACTTTTGAGAATAGAAAATAAAAAGTTTTTAGGGTTTATAAAATACAAAAAAACTTACTTAACAGGTGATAGTACTAGAGATAATTTGATAAATCAATTGAACAAACAGGCTATATATGCTAGTGATTTAAATAATGAAAGTCTTATTTTGTTAGGTTTGGTTGAAGCTTGTCAGATGCATAAAATAATAGCTTCGGACAAAAATCAATTAAAAAAACTAAGAAAAGATTTAAAAATAATTATCAAAAAAAGCACGGTTACAGATCTGTTTGACCAAATAATAAAACAAATACAAGTTTCAGTAATAATAATAATTACTTAAATGATTAACACAGGTAGTTTTAAATATTATTTAAAATACAATCACATTAATTACTCTATTTCAGCAACAAAAGAAGTGAAATAAAAACATCCAATCTATATAAATAAAACCTTATTTGATATAGATACAAAATAGAGTTGTTATAATAAAAAGAAAATCGTAATTTTGCATCCAAATTTAGATAAATGATATTACCTATAGTAGCATACGGAGACCCTGTTTTGAGAAAAAAAGGGATAGAGATAGACAAAGATTACCCAGGACTTACTGCATTTATTGCAAACATGAAAGACACCATGTACGAGGCTCACGGGGTAGGCTTAGCGGCTCCTCAGGTAGGTAAGGCTATACGTCTTTTTGTAATAGATGCTTCTCCTTTTGTCGATGAAGACGAAATGGACGAAGACGAAATAAAAGAATTAGAAAACTTCAATCATGTATTTATAAACCCTGTAATAACTGAAGAGTCAGGTGAAGAGTGGGTGTTTAACGAAGGTTGTCTTAGCATACCAAACGTAAGAGAGGATGTAAAGAGAAAACCGAATATAGTAATAGAGTATTTGGATGAAAACTTCGAAGAAAAAACTATGGAACTTTCTGGTTTGGCAGCAAGAGTTGTACAACACGAATACGACCATATAGAAGGAATACTTTTTACGGACAAATTGTCGAGTCTTAAGAAAAAAATAATTAAATCGAAATTAACAAATATAAGTAAAGGAAAAATGTCAGCTGATTATAAGATGCGTTTTTTCAAATCTAATAAAACTTTTATAAAATAAAATATGGGATTATCTAAAATAATAGCAATATCAGGAAAACCAGGTTTGTTTGCAATAGTATCGCAGTCAGCAAAAGGTATAATAGTAGAATCGTTAATAGACAATAAAAAAATAAGTATAACTAACACTCAAAACGTAAGTGTACTTAACGATATAGCGATGTATACTTATAGCGAAGAAGTTCCGCTTAGAGAGATATTTCTTAATATATTCAAAAAAGAGGAAGGTAAAGAAACTATAAACCATAAAGAAAGTAATAAGGTTCTTTTAGAGTTTTTAGAAACAGTATTACCTGAGTTCGATAAGGACAGAGTATATGCTTCTAATGTTAAAAAATTGGTTTCTTGGTACAATATGCTAGTAAGTTACAAGTTTGATTTCGAAACTTTGAAAGAGGTAGAACAAGAAGAAACAGAAAGTACTAGTGAAGATAAATAATATTATTTTTTAGGGTCTCCCCTATTTTAATATTAAAAATATAAAAAAAGAGGTTTGTTTTTTTTAATAAAAAGCAAACCTCTTTTTTATGAGAAAGTATCTGTTTGGGCATAATCCGATTATAAGATAGTCTTATATTACCTAGGTGGTCTGCATATTGGTATACATATTCAAAACCACCTGTAACAGGTTCTATATAACCTTCTGCATGACTAAAAAACTGTAATACATCAGCTTCATATATGAAACCGTTTGCGTAGTTGGTGGTTGTTATGTTTCCGCTGTCGTTAACTATCTTCCTTTGCTTTATTCCTGTTGCGTCGTAAACATACGAAATATCACCATTATCAGTAGAGTTTAGGGTTGTTATTTCACTTCATTCTAACAAACCTAACTTCTCCACATTCTGATATGAGAATACAAAACTCATTAGTATATAAAATCACCATTTCATCAGATGTATCATACCAAATATCATCCCAGTATTTAGAAAGTTCTTCGTATTTAATGACATCAACTGATACATCAAAGTTCCAAACTATATATATGTCATATTTTTTTTCAATATCTATACCTGTACATTTAATAACATCTAATAAATCACTTGTATCAAGAACTATTATTTTTTTTAGCTTTAGACTATCCCAAGCTAACTTCATGGAATAGTCCTCCTTTAATGAAAGTTCTTTCTTGACTAAATAAATTATTTCTTTTGACTTTTTTCTATCTAATTCACAATAAGCTAAATTTTTATTATACTCTCTTTTAAAATTATCTAGTTTATATTCTTCCATTACATCTTCTTTTGAGTTTATGTTTTCGTTCCATGTGTATTTATCGCTTCCAGATGCTTTAACCCAATCATCATTCACACTATTATTATTACTCCCATCTGCATTCCCTCCTTCATTAGCATATGATATAGCTTCCGCTTCAGTGACCTCTTCTCCATTTATAACATATTGCTCTGTGTTAAAGTTATAAATAGAATTCGCTCCACTAGGGTCAGCCCAATACACAGGGTTATTATCAAATGCCGTATAAGTACTCATACTATGATGAGTTACTGGGTCTATAGCCGTAAACCTACCTATACTAGCATCGTATTGCCTAAAGTCCATTTCCATTAGGTTTAAACCTAAACTCTCATCTAGCTCCTTACCTCCAAACTTATACTTCAACGCAGTATTACTAGAGGTACTAAGCCCATTATAACCCTTATGTTTTAATCCAAAAGGGTAGTAGTTGTTTTCTTCTACTATCTCTAAACCACTTAATCCATCTTTATATGATAGTCTTATATTACCTAAATGGTCTGCATACTGGTACACATACTCAAAACTGCCATTGGCAGGTTCAATATAACCTTCGCTATGGCTAAAGAACTGCAACAACCCTGCTTCATATATGAAACCATTTGCATAATCAGTGGTTATAGTTGCTCCATTATTATCAATGACCGTTTTACTTAGCTTTACGCCTGTTGCGTCGTAAACATACGAAATATTACCATTATTGCTAGAGTTTAGTATTGTTATTTGAGTAGGCAGGTTTAAGTAGTTATAGCTTATGCCTGTAATTCCCTTATTAGCATCGGTTAATAGGTTTCCGTTGTCGTCGTAACCTTCTTTTACTTTTTTCCATCGCTGAAAAAAGTAACAAAAAAATCTAGTCCAATTAAAAAACAGTCTGTATTTCTAGCACTAAAAATCGATAAAAACAAAACTCGTTTCACTCAAACAATTGTTTTTATTGCGATTTGAAGCACTGAAATACTACGATTGTTTTTTGAAGGACATTGCTTGCTAATGGAGTTTTGGTTATACCTCAGTTACCACCAAGACCATCTAGATTTACGATTATAAAATATTAGAACTTAATACCCTTTATTTTGTTTTTAGTCTCTTCTTTATTTTGAACATCCTTAAGGTATATTTCTGACAAATTACCATCTCTAAAATGTATTTCCCATACACCTATAATACCATCAAACAAAGATATGTCTGGGAACGTTTTGTTTACATCATATTTAACTGAAATTTTATCTTTAGTTTTATTACTGACAACATTTTTTTTATCATAAACATACAGTTTGTATCCTTTATAAAAACACATCGATAAGTTATCTAAATATTCTTCATAAGGAACATCGTCTATCGTTTTATAATTACTAACAAATAACATATAATGAGAATCATCATAATGATGAACTCCTAATCTTAATCCATGTTTTTTGTTATTTAATATATCAATTTCTTCTATATATATATCAATTATATCTTTTGTGCTTCTATTTAAATCAACTTTATTAAAAGCTAATTTAGGAGCTGTTTCACAAGATGATAATGTAATTAAAATTAAGATTAATTTAATTGATTCTTTCATATGTTTTTTTGTTAAATATAGTTGTTGTTTTACTCCTTGGATGATACATCTTGTGTATAGTTTTAGATTTACTGATTTTCTCTATATCAGCAGCGGCTGCCCCATCTCCTCCAAGTTTCTGAGATGGATACCTAATTCCATCAGAAGCATAACCACTAGGGATATTAGAAAACCACTCTCCTCCAGGGTGTGAATGACTAGTCTCTTTTATGGAAGAAAAACCTTCTTTAACCATATCTTTTACTACTTCCCCAAGATCTATACTAGATTCTTTACCTGAGCTTACAACTACAGATTTATTAGTATTCCCATCAGATGCAGTAACAGAACCCATCTCTATTGGATTTCCATTAATCCCCTCAAGATTGTCTGCTGTAAATTTAAATACTTTATCTGCTGTTTCTTTACTATCAACCTCAACTCCTTTAGTATTATCAGTTGAATATTCTCCCGTAATACTACCCTTTTTCATTTCTAGTTTATTACTATCAGATGTAACCTCTCCATTAGCATTTGTACTATATATTATATCTTTAGAATCATTCTCAGCTATCCAAATTAACGTTCCGTCTTGCTCCAATTTCCATTCATCTTGTGGAGCCATCCCATCAGGATCAATAAAATAAACAGGATTATCAAATGCATAATTATATGGGCTATGCCTTCTCATTTGCTCCGCCAGTGGGTCAATATTCATCCATCTACCCAAACTAGCATCATAGTTCCTAGCTCCAAAGTCATAAGTACCCAAACCTAAACTCTCATCTAGCTCCTTGCCTCCAAACTTATACTTAAGTGCAGTATTACTAGAGGTACTAAGCCCATTATAACCCTTATGTTTTAAACCAAAAGGATAGTAATTATTCTCCTCTACTATCTCTAAACCACTTAATCCATCTTTATATGATAGTCTTATATTCCCTAAATGGTCTGCATATTGGTAGACATATTCAAAACTATCACCCACTGGTTCTATATAGCCTTCTGCATGACTAAAAAACTGTAATACATCTCCTTCATATATAAAACCGTTTGCGTAGTCTGTGGTTATAGTTGCTCCATTATTATCAATGACCGTCTTACTTAGTTTTATACCGCTTGCGTCGTAAATATAAGTAATATTTCCGTCATTGCTATCTTTGTTTATAGTAATATTTGTTGGTAGGTTTAAGTAGTTATAGCTTATGCCTGTAATTCCCTTATTAGCATCTGTTAACA
>JABSPL010000054.1 GCA_013215105.1 Flavobacteriaceae bacterium | reverse complement strand
TTTACAACTCCATGAGTTGCACATTCTTTTATCAATTTGAGTTTATACTCCGTCGTGTACTGTTTTTTTGTAGTTTCCATAATATAAAGTTAATGTTTTTATTATAGAATTAAGTATGACTATTTTAGGGGCTTAAACACCAGAGCATTGGGAGTTATGAAGAGTTAATCATGGCATATATTTCAAAAAAAGATTTTAAGCGAGCAGAAGAAACAACAGATAAAGCTCTCCAATACACGAATCAAACAGCCTATTATATGGCAAAAAAAGGAGCTATTAAGAACAAATTGAATCAAAAGGATTCTGCGCAATATTATTTTAACTTATCTCTTGATCGTTATTATAAAAAAGAGCAAAATATAGGAATTAAAAATCAAATTATTAGCATCTTGTATCAGATGGGGAATAAAGAGGGGTCTTTAAAAGTTTTAAATGAATGTCTTAATGAATATCCTAAAGATAGTATTGCTTTGAAGGCTATAAGGGAAATGTTAATAAATGATGATATTCCTAGATAATATGTTATTTCTGAAATAAAAATACGGCCAACTAATTTATCTACGGTTTTAAGCGTTACTTACTAATGGAGTTTTGTTTTTACAGAGACATTTAGTTAATTTGTTTTAAAACAGAACTCCTTCTTAGGAAAGAACTAAAAAACTGCCCTTAGTCATAAAACCGTAAGCTTACTGGTAGTTATATGACGTTAAGAAAATAGAGTGTCTGAGGAGGAACGACGAGTTACTATTTTTAGTCATATAGATATTAGTAAGATAGGTTTTTGGCTACAAGGCTAGGGTTTTTGTTACTTTTTTGCCTATGCAAAAAGTAATAAAGAAAGATTTATACACTGAAACACTACGAGTATTTTTTGAAGGACATTACTTACTAATTGAGTTTTGTTTTTTTAAGAAGAGTAGAAGTATTTGTTTTAAAGAGGGGAGTTTTTTATGGACAGAACTAAAACTGCTCTTAGTCATAAAATCGTAAGCTTACAATGGTCTTATTGCGTTCAAAAACTTGGCAGTACCAAAGACAAAGAGCATCAATACTAAAGGTCTCTATGAGGCTTTTTGACTACGAGGCTAGGGGTTTTTGTTACTTTTTTGCCTATGCAAAAAGTAATAAAGAAAGATTTTAGGAATATGTGTTTTCAAATATTTATACCTTTAGAAATAGATTCATCTTACTAAACATATTAACCTACTTCTTTTACTTTTTTCCATCGCTGAAAAAAGAATATAAAAAAATATAAAAGAAGTATTATAATGTATTTATAAACTAAAATAGAAATTGAAAGTAAGAACTATAAACACTAACAATGGTTTCCCAAAAAGCAAAACAAAGCTCTTTAGAAAGCCATTTTTTTTGAAGTTAATCTAAAAAACATATAATTAAACAATAAACCCAAAGTATAAAGAAAGTAAAAGAGGTGGTGTGAATAGTCAAATAATATAAAAATTATGATTAGGAAGTGTTCTAAATGCAGGAGAATAAAAAGGCGACTAAGCGAAAGGTTATATATTATTAATTACACTTTCTATGTTAATTTTGAGGAGTTTGTCTTTGTTGATGCTAGGGTGTATATAGTTATTAAAGACCATAAAGGACATATAAAAAAAGATTATCTATCGTAGTTTGTTGGCTAGTGATGTTGGAGGGAGGAGATATTTTATATGTGGATAAGGGTTGTTTGAATAGCTGATTATATTGATTCTTTTTTTTCCTTAAACTTTTGCAGATATTATATAATAAAACTATGTTTGTAAAAAATTAAACATGGAGAATAAGAAGGCAGAACTATCTAATTTATTAAAAGAAATTACTCTTTTAATGGATGAAAACTCAGAGGCAATAGCCTCAGGAGACAACAAAAAAAGTAATACTATACATAATCAGGCTGAGAAGCTTTGGAGCAAAGCAGAGGCTCTAAAATATGAACTTAGCGTTGCTTAGGTTGTTTAAAACAGATTGTTTGTTTTTTTTATATTCCGAAAAAACTAGATATAAACTATGTTTGTTTCTAGTTTTCGACTCTTAGAGTCAAAGGATATAAACCGTTTTTAAACTCTTCCATTAGGTAGCGTTCTTTCAAGAGGTTAATTTAAAGGGGAATTATATAAGCAACATATTAAATGAATTTCATCGTTATGAATATATACTCTTTCTATTTTATGTTTTATCTTGTTAATATGATTAGTATGTGGAACACTAATTGATTTATCTGCTATTTCAAAAACAATTGTATATGTTATATTAAAATGTATTGTTTTATCTGTTATTGATATATCTTTAACATTTATTATTTTAACATTATTTTCCTTCCATAATTCTTTGATATTTAGTATAAAAT
>JABSPL010000053.1 GCA_013215105.1 Flavobacteriaceae bacterium | reverse complement strand
TACTGCCCAAAAGGTGGGAGAGTATGTCGCTGCTTTTCTTTATTAAAAACCTCCAATTACTTATGTAGTTGGAGGTTTTTTTTTGTTATGAACAGTATGCCCCGCTGGGGCATTTGTTGTTTGTAGGGGTGTAGCACTGCTACAGTCGTACGTATTGATAGCACTACTACAGTCGTACGTGTTGTGAATCTTATACGTCATTGCGAGGCACGAAGTAATCCTTACAGTATTGAAAGGTCCGAATCCAACACATCATCACGAGGCATGAAGTAATCCTTAATATTATTCACATAAAAAACTGTATTTTAAGATTATATCTTATATAATTGTAGCAATGTACTGAAGTGCTTGTAATAATGATTAGACTTTTTTAGAATCAATTTCATTAATTTATCAGGCTATAGATTTTCTGTCCGATAAAATATAATTATTCACTAATATGCGAAAATGTTTTAATAAACTGAAGATATTATAAAAAAACATCCAACAAATTGGATGGTTTTTTTATAGGACACTAGTGTTTTATTACTTATAAAAGAACTTGTATTTATCTCGTAAGAAGATCAGATAAATAAAGCCACTAGCTTAAATGGTTGATTGTCAGGTATTTTACGTATATTTGCATTCAACCAAATCTTTATGCTGTTATGAAAACAAGACTACTAACTTATTTATTTTTCATCATATTAATTTTTAAATACGATTATATACTTAGTCAAAATCCTAAATTCATTACGGATCCTACAACAGATCAAACAGAAATAACAATACCAATAGGATCTACGCATCCTTACAAATATATAATAAAAGCTATAGACGATAAAGATCTTATGAATTTAGATTACAGTTTTGGGACAAATAAACCTGATTGGGCTAATTTAGAGTTGATAACTCGAGAAACAGAGGTGTTTCGTCCAGATTCTTTTCTAAAACCAAGAGGTATAGCTATAAATAATATAGGTACAATGTATATCTCCGACATAGGTAATAATACTATATTAGAGCGTAAGGTTACAGGCGTAGATAATCAAGGAATCCCTACGGTAGAAATAAGAACATTAAATTTAGGAGATATAGAACTAAATAGACCAATGGGTTTGGCTCTGTATACGGCTATTGGTTCAAGTACAGAATTTTTATATATTAGTGACTCTTTAAATGACCGTATAATAAAAGTTGATTTATCTAATGATGATGCTTCTATATATAAAAAGATGGAGGAAGACACTCGTCCTGAAGATTTACAAGTATCTTCTATTGGAGATATATATGTTAGTAGCAAGCGTGGTTATGACATAAAAAAAATTAAGTCAAATTTAACAAAAACAGTTACTCAATTACATTATGCTGCAATTCACATTACCAGTATGGTGCTAGACGAAAATAACGATTTTATATATTATACTTCTTACAATACGGGTGTATTTAGAGCTCCAATGAGTGTTGCGGGATCAGATCCTGAGAAAGTTTTTGATAATGTATCGTCTCAATCTAGAACATACGGTATAGAATTAGATGAAACCGGAAACTTATTCATCTCATATTCTGATTACGCTCCTAACCCTTTTAGATTAATAACTTTTAATGTAACCGAAGAGAATCTACCTGTTAAGGAAGGCACTTTCCCTATTGATAATACTACTGAAAGAATATTAGTAGACGCTAATAATGGAGATGCGTTATATCATATGGCTATAGATAAAAGTAATGGAAATCTTGTGATACCAAATGGAGATGGATCTGTGATAACATCATCAATAGTAGCTAGAATGTTTGGAGATATAAGTTATTCAGAAGAGAAAAAATATGATGTTGATTTAATAGCTATTGATACAGATGGACATATAGGTAGTCAGCCATTCACTATTTATGTAAACGAAAAACCTCCTAAAATAGTTAGTTCAGAGCCCGTATCAGGAACTACAGGCGTAGACACCAATGGGATTATAAAAATAACATTTGACAAAGAAATACAAATAGGAAGCGAAGGCAAAATTATTAAAATTTTAAAAAATAATACTAGAGAAAACGCACTGTTAAACAATAATTTTAATTCAATAGGAATAAGAAATAATAGGGATGCTGTCTCAATAAAGGGCAAAATACTTACTATAGATATAAGTAAAATTACAAATTATAAAATAAAAGAAAACACAGAAGTTTTCTTCGAAATAGAGAAAGGCTTTGTAGAAGGTATAAGGGGTGCTCAGTTTGAACGTTCAACTTTAAACTCTCCAAACTACATTCATTTCACTACAAAACAAAATATAACCAATTTCAAAAATATCGAGAAAACCTATGGCCCCGACCTAGAAATACCTCTAAAGCCT
>JABSPL010000052.1 GCA_013215105.1 Flavobacteriaceae bacterium | reverse complement strand
TACTTCAGATTAAAGCTAATAGCATTATTGAATCCCCTTACTTTAGATGAAGATAATCCCGTCTTGTATGCAAAACTCAACTCTAAATTATACATTAT
Source organism: Flavobacteriaceae bacterium (assembly GCA_013215105.1). Taxonomy (GTDB): domain Bacteria; phylum Bacteroidota; class Bacteroidia; order Flavobacteriales; family Flavobacteriaceae; genus DT-33. Next base: position 7,153 of record JABSPL010000052.1, on the reverse strand, counting down.
ATAATAAGAGGTATAAAATGATATATTGTTCTTTAGTATATAAATAGTTTTTTCTTAGATAATATAATATCTATTTTTCAAAATAAAATTTGCCTTTACGACTTTTAAATATATTATTCCTTTTTATTATTATTTTCCTAAATTTATTCAAACTCAAATTTGCCTTCAGGTTATTACAAGATTTACAGCATGGATTTAAGTTTCTATAAGTTGATTTACCCTCTTTAGATTTGGCTTTTATATGATCTAGTGTCATGTTTTTGTATGCTAGTTTTTTACCGCAATATGCACACCTATTGTTGTACTTACACCAAATTTTCTTTCTCTTATTCTTTTGTTTATTCCTATGTTGTTTATCGTTACTCATAACTCTAATTCTTCCCTTAAAGTTAAGCTATTTTTAGTAATAATAATAATAACAACAAAAGGACAAGGACAGATTAAAAAAACTGTCCCCTTTGTATTATTCACTTCTCGTGAGTTGAAGTTGTTACCAAGACAGAGCTTCAATGCAAATACTTCTATTTATCGGACATAATAATATACTACTTTGCAAACTTAGGTTGGTGTTATAGCTAAATTGAAAGAATGGTTTTTGATAGTAAGACTTCCATAACTTTAGTTAGGTATTTAAAGACACTAGTGTCCGATAAAAAAAGCAAAAAAATTTGTTTCTGTGCTTAGCCTAAAAATTTGTACATTTATAGAGGTTACATTTCATAAACAGAACCGTGTGCGTCATAGTCCGGTTCAAAAAAAAACTTAATAGTTCATGAATGAATTAAAAGAATATTTCAATTCCATTTCAACACTCAGTGAATCAACCTGGGATAAAATTTCTCCTTTTTTTAAGGAGGATAGGCTTTTAAAAAACGAATACTTTGCGGAAGAGAATAAAACTGCTATTCAAATTGCTTTTTTAAAGACAGGAGTGGTAAGAGCGTTTTTTATAAATCAAGAAGGTAAAGATTATAATAAGCAATTTTTTGTTGGACAAAGTATTATTGGTGCTTACTCCTCATTGTTGACCGGAAATGTAAACTTAATAGCTCAACAGGCTTTGACGGACTGTGTTATTTATACTTGTGATTATGTGTCATTGACAAAACTTTATAAAGAGTGTCCCGATTTAGAAAGGTTTGCAAGGAAAATAGCAGAATATTATTTTTTAGAAAAAGAGAAAAAAGAAATTGAAATAGTATTACTTGATGCAGCTCAAAGGTATATTCTTTTCAAAAAAGAATTCCCAACACTCGAACAACAGATTACTCAATTTCATATTGCTTCATATTTAGGTATATCAGCCACTCAATTAAGTAGGATTAGAAGGCAGTTCCTGTCCAAATAGCACTAAATTCATTTCTTTACATATGTAAATTAATTTTTATTTATATCAGCGTTACTTTGCATTATAACAATTAATAACAAAGTAATGAAAAAAGTAAAAATAATTTTTGTAGCATCAGCTTTATCTATGTTAATGCTTAGTTCTTGTGCACTGAAACCTCTGGCTTATCAGCCTAAAGCAATTCCTGCCTTTGAAGGCAGAACACAACTCAATGAAAAGTTAGTGACTAGTGATAAAATTCAATTAGATGGTTGGTTTGGACCCGAAGATATCTTGTTTGATAGTTTGGGTAATCTATATACAGGTGTACATAATGCAGATTTTAGTGATGGTAGAATTTTGAAGATAGATCCATCAGGAATGGTTGAAGAATTTTATAATTCAGGTTCTTGGGTCTCAGGATTGCATTTCGATAAAGATCAAAACCTGATAGCTTTAAGTCATAAACAAGGTTTAATTAGTATAAGTCCAATGAAGGAAGTCAAAATTTTGGCGTCAACGGATGAAAAAGGAAAGCCATTCTTGATACCTAACGGACTCGATATATCTGACAATAGAATGATATATTTCAGCAATACCTCTGAAGTATCATCATACACAACAAAATACGGTAGAAAAATTATTATGGAGATGAAACCTTTAGGTGGTTTATATAGTTATAATCCAGAGACGGAGGAGATAAAAACACTTATAGAAGGCAGTTATTTTGGTAATGGTGTTGTGATTTCTAAAGATCAAGACTATCTTCTAATGGTTGAAACAACCAAATACAGAGTTCTTAAGTATTGGTTATCAGGAAAAAAAGCAGGACAAACTGAAATATTCATTGACAATCTTCCTGGTTTTCCTAATGGCATTTCAATTAGGGAGGACGGTAGCTATTGGTTGGGGTTTTCAACAAAGAGAAATGAGGCCTTAGATAAGATACATTCTAATAGAGGAATGAAAAAATTAATATATAGTTTGCCTGAGTTTATGCAACCAGAAGCGGAGACTTTCGGAATGATTATGAATATTTCAGAGGGAGGTGAAATTATAGAATCACTTTTTGATACCAATGGGACAGTTTTACCAGAAGCAGGTGCTGTAAAAGAATTTAACGGATATTTATATATTGGTGGTGATGTTCTTCCTTATATAGGGAAATACAAGTTACCTACAAGTAAATAATTATGAACCTATGATAAAACAAGGCGACACAATAGTCAACATTCGCACGGGACAAAGAATGACATTTTTGAAAACTTGGGAGGAAACCAAAGGAACACAATTAAAAATTGATTGCGTTAGTCCGGTTACTTCAGAAAGAGAAAAATCACATTTTCATCCATATCAAGAGAATCGGTTTACGATTGTCGAGGGCCAACTTCTATTTACAATAGATGGTAAGGACAAGTTAGCTACAGTTGGAGATATAATATCAATTCCTAAAAGTGTGCCTCATAGCTTTTATAATTCTGGCTATGTAGATGCTAATTATATACAAGAGTTTTTCCCTGCATTAAAAATTGATAGTTTATTTGAAACTTTCTTTGTTTTAGCAAGAGAGGGTAAATTGAATAAAAGAGGAAGTCCTAATATGTTTAGAACAGCATTAATATTACTTCATTTCGAAGGGGAAATAAGATTAGCATATCCAAATTGGAAACTCCAAAAAGTAGTCTTTAAGCTATTAGCTCCAATCGCCAGACTTATGGGTTACAAAGCGGTTTATGAATAAGTATGAAGGTGTAATAATGGCTATAAATAATTGCTTGTTTTCGTTTATTTAGAAAATATGGCCTTAGATAAGCTCAGGGATCAACGGATTTACCAATTGGTTTTGTACTTACAATTTTTTCGCTAAATTTACGCAACTAACCATAGCCTGGGTGTAGGCTATAATTAAAAAATAAAAGACAAGAAATGGAAATAAATAATTCAAATATTTTAATCACAGGAGGAAGTTCTGGAATTGGCAAAGAAACAGCAAGGCAGTTTATTAAAAAGGGGGCTAAGGTTGTTATCACAGGGCGAGATGAGATTAAATTAAATCAAGTTGCAGCTGAAATAGTAGCTATTCCTTTATTGTTTGATATAAGTGATTTAACTGGGATTAATAAAATGGCTAAAAAAGCCATATCTCTCTTGGATGGAAAAATAGATGTATTAGTAAATAATGCAGGAATAGGTGTTTTTCCGAAATTGGGTGAAATAAGTATAGAAGATTTGCAAAACGTGTATATGACAAATGTATTTGGACTTGCTTTGCTTACACAAGAAATAGTTAAAACATTTAAGAAACAAAATTATGGTAACATAATAAATATAGGTTTTAGTGCAAGTCAAAAAGGATTTGTAGGAGGAAGTATTTACGCTGCTTCAAAATTTGCAGTAAGAGGAATGACCCAATCTTGGCAAGCTGAATTACGAGAATTTAACATACGTGTTTCTTTGGTTAACCCAAGTGAGGTAGCTACTGCTTTTGCTGACCCCAAAAGAAAGGAACGAGAAGAGATGTCTAATAAATTAGGTTCTAAAGAGATAGCCCATTCTATTGTTTCTGTTGTTGAAATGCGTGATAAAGGGTTTATACCAGAACTAAATATTTGGGCTACCAACCCGTTTTAATAATAAAAAACTATAAGCAACAATCAATAAAATACGTCTGTGTATCTTTTGGGTTATAGATGTAATTTATGGTGGTTTTATCTGTAATTTAAAACAGAACCTTTTAGTTAACTAAAAAATATTATAAAAAAATATAAATGGACGAATTGAAATTTATAAATACTAGTGACCTTCGTATTGCTTATAAATGTAACGGAAACACAAATGGAATTCCAGTAATTTTACTACATGGATTTCCTTATGATATAAGAGCTTACGATAATGTAACAAAACTTTTGTCAACAGAAGATTATTGGGTTATCGTTCCGTATTCACGAGGGTTTGGAGCTACTACATTTTTATCAGATATAACAATGAGGTCAGGACAACAAGCAGCCTTAGCACATGACCTTATAGGGTTAATGGATGAACTATCAATAGGGAAAGTTCTAATAGCTGGTTATGATTGGGGCGGTAGAGTTGCATGTATTGTTTCTGCAATTTATCCAGATCGTGTAATTGGGCTTGTTTCAGCCTCAGGATATTGCATCCAAAATATAGCAAAATCAATAGAACCTGTTAGTCCAGAAATAGAAAAACTATATTGGTATCAATACTATTTTCATAATGAGAGAGGACGTTTAGGTTTATCGAAATACAGAAAAGAATTATGTGAAATTTTATGGCGTGATTGGTCGCCTACTTGGGAATTTGACGATGACACTTTTCAAGCGTCGGCAATTTCATTTGACAATCCTGATTTTGTAGAAGTAGTCATTCATTCTTATAAGCATCGTTATGGATTAGTAGACGGAGATCCTAAATTTGAAGAGATGGAACAAATATTATCAACACAGCCTAAAATAAAAATTCCTACTATAGTTCTCGAAGCTGATACTGATGGAGTTGTTCCTTTTAGTGAAATAGATAATGATGCCGTATTTTTTACAGGAAATTATGAAAGAATAATTGTTAAAGGAGTTGGGCATAATTTACCACAAGAAGCTCCTAAAGAATTTGCTAATGCTATTATTTCATTAATACTAAAAGTTCATAGAAAAACTACAGTTAACAACTAAGCATATACTAAGGCTATATGCTTAGCTGACTGATCCCAATCTGCTTTTGTAGGTTGGGATTATTGTTTTGTTAGATTTGTTTTTTTATCCTAAATTAGATATTCTCTTTTAGTATTGTTTATTTCTAGGCAACAATAAGTCATTGCGAGTGAGGAACGAGCGAAGTAATCCTAGAGATTGCTTCGTGCCTCGCAATGACGTATAAGGTTCGAAATGGCGTTCGGTTTAGGAATATAATGTATCTCTTCGCTTCCTACGCTCATATGCTAGTTGTTAGTGACAACTATAATTCCCAATCTGCTTTTGTAGCTTGGGATTATTTCTTAAATATACTACTTTGCAAACTTAGGATGGTATTACTCTTTAGAGGTTTTGAAATTAGCTGTTTCTGACCAGGGGCTCCAATTCAAATACTGATCGCGATATCTAACTCTCCAAAAATAATAAGTATCCGCCTTGAGTCTATGCACTTTTTCATCAGTTAAATTATCATCTTTTTGGCGATCTACCTTGTAGTACCAGTTTTCGAACTGCTTCCAACTGTCAAATACTGGCTTTTCAAAATTATCTGTAGTAGCAATCTGCCATTGAGAAGCTCCGTGAAATGCTTTGGCTGTTTTACTGTAAAAAGCATCAGCCTTCAATACAAAACCTTTAAAATCAACCTCCTCCCCTTTCGGATAATTAGAATTTGGCTTTTTAGGCAATATATTATTCCTATAAACAGTAATACTATCTGAAACCTCGTTATCTCTGAGTTGCAACGTATTGCCACGGCTAACTCTCTTTAATGTAAAATTAGGGTTTTTACGATCTACCTCAACCACAACAAAACCATATTCATCCTCAGACACACTAAACTCATCGTAGTCTCTACCTTCAAATTCACCCCAATTATCTATGGCTCCACCAGCACTTGCTACATTTACCATCAAGTGTTTGTGATTTTTAGACTGACCTCTAGAGTAACCATGAGTATGCCCAAAGAAGTGAATGCTAGGCTTACCCGATTTTTCGGTAAATTCTTCTAGCATCTTCACTATCTTAGAACTAAACTTAGTCTCCCCCGGAATCCATAATTCAGATTTATGAGGATGGTGTAACTGAGCAAAAACAAAATCAATATCATTATCTTTATCTGTTTTTTCTAATAATGCTTCTAACCATTTGATTTGAGAAGACAAGTCTCTATATCCATTGTTAGAATCTAAACCTATAATACGAGTATCCCCGTAATCTTTATACCACCAATGTTCCGCATATTCAGGACTCCCGTTTTTAGGAAGACTAAAATACTTAAAATAATAATCAGAATTACGCTCGTGGTTTCCTGGCACAGGATATACTGGCACCTTAGCAAACAATTCCTGAGCAGGATCAAAAAAGTGATCTTCCCATTGATGAAACACAACACCATCTTGGACCAAATCTCCAGGTATTAATACCATAGCCAAATTATCGGATAATTCTCCATTTAAATACGGCAAGATACCTTGATTTACAATCTCATGGAACTTTTTTGGCTCTCGACTGTCAAACGGCATATCGCTCATAGCTAGAATACTAAAATCCTCCTGATCTTTAGAAAATGGAGGAGTCTTAAACTGAAAAATATCCGATTTGGTTTTCCCTGTTCTAACCCTATAATAATAATTTGTGAATCTTTTTAATCCTTCTAAACTAACCTCATGAATACGTGTCTTGGTAAAATTTATATCAAAAGACTTTCCCTTGGTTTTTTTCCCCAATTTAGGACTTACCCCCCATTCTACAACACTACCTTCTCCTTGGTTAGTTTGCCACATAATGGTAATGCTATTAGGTTCCGCATCTTGCAAATATGGTTGAACCTCTATTATGACCTGTGTTTTTTGCCCGAAAGACTGTAAACAGACAATGCAAGCTATAATAATACTTATTAGTATTTTCATCTTTATTTTTATTATACAATTGATTAAGGCTATAGGATTGTTCCCATAGCCATTAAAGCATTAATTATTTAGGGTTTGCTGAGAAACTAACAGAATTAACTTATCTAAATTTTAGATTTCGGCATAATTCCAAATATTATATCTCCTTACGTAATATTTTATTCTAAAAATATTATTAAGAGTAAATTCAATCTTCAGAAAGCATT
>JABSPL010000051.1 GCA_013215105.1 Flavobacteriaceae bacterium | reverse complement strand
TTGAATGCTTTCTGAAGATTGAATTTACTCTTAATAATATTTTTAGAATAAAATATTACGTAAGGAGATATAATATTTGGAATTATGCCGAAATCTAAAATTTAGATAAGTTAATTCTGTTAGTTTCTCAGCAAACCCTATCTATAGAGCCTCCAACATTATATCCTTGATATGCTACAATATCTATTTTATCTCCTACAGCTTTCATAACTGGGATAAAGTGACCTGAAGAGGCGAAACCAAACAATGTTGCAGGAGAGGTTCCTACCGCACCAGCGGTAGAGTGTATATCTCCTAATGACACACCATAATCATTGTTATAGGGAGAATCAGGGTCGTCCACACCTGTAGGTATAGGTCCTACTCCTCCTAGAGCACCAACTCCCGAAGGAGCACAGGCTATCAGGTACTCTCCTTTAGGCATTATTGCTCTCGATTTTGTTATAAATTCTATAAATTTATTTATATGAAATTGCTCACTAAGAATAGATATTTGTCCATTTGGCTCATAATCCCAATCAATACCGGCTATATTAAAATCGTCTAAAAAATCTTTTATATGTTGGTAGTTTATATCGAAACAGTCAGCATTAGGGGTTTCAGCTAGACCACCAACCCAATATGTTTCTCCTCCTACAGACAGAATAACTTTAATACCCTTATTATTAAGTGCATTAATAGATTCTAATAAAGTAAAACCTCCATACGGAGTCTGAATACCCGTTGCCGATATATCATAAGAACCTTTTTCATAACGCATATTAGGCTTAGCAAAAGACAAAAATATAGTATTCACATAGCTTGGTATTTCTCTAAGCTTAGAGTTACCAAATTCACTTGGCCATGATTCTCTCCAGCAAGGAAAGTAAGCTAAAGTAATAGGTTTATCTATAGAAACTATTCTTTTAATGATTTCGACTCTATTTATAGCTAAATTATATGTATTTACATTTGTTTGATCATTAGAGGTGACTTGAATAGATTTAGATCCACTAGTGTTAAGGTCTCCTACTGAAGAATTATTTATAGGGTTAGTAGTAGAGCCATCAGAATGAGTTAAGATATACTTGTAATTACTAATATCTAGTCCAGTAGTTACGTTTAGTGAAACAGGGGAGATATCACCTGTACTGTCAGTGTAGGTTTCGAAATATATACTTGAATCGGACATGTCTTCAATTCTTATATGTGTTATTTTTGCTAGCTTAGCATTTGTATCAGTGGGGTCTTCAACTCTATTGATCGTTAAGTTATATATGTTTTGTCTGGCCCTGTCTTGAGAAGTAACTCCGAAAGATTTATAATTACTAGTATTAAGATCTCCGACCGAGTCGTTATTAGCAGGAATGGTAGTAGAGCCTTCCGAATGGGTAATAATATATTTATAATTACTAATATCTAGTCCTGTAGTTATATCTATAGAAATAGCGGTGGTAGCCCCTGTACTGGTTATGTCGGTTTCAAAGAACTTATTAGAATTGGAAGAATCCTCAATTCTTATCTTTGTTATTTCGGCTAGACTATTGTTAGAAATATTGGCAGTAAGAGTATATGTCCTATCGATTCCAGACTGTGATGTTACAGTTATTGTAGCTTGGTTAGATGCATCTAAAAAAACTGTCGAGTTATTTATAGGAGATACATCTGCGTTATCAGAGAAAGTCATGACGTACTTATAATCTGATAAATTCACATTCGAAGGTATATCTACAGTGATAGTGTTTGAGGCGTTATCTACAAGGCAAGTATATGTATTGCTAGAGTTATTAGTATTGGTAATCTTAAAACTAAGTATACTGTTTTCGATAGAGAGCTGAGTACCTGAATTAGATAAAACAGTAAGACTATAAATATATCCATAACTTTGATCAAACGAAACTGCTTTGAATATATTAGGTATATTCTTATTAAACTCTATAGCACTAAAATCTATTATTTCAGTACCGTAAACACCATCAATTTCCTGATATATTTTGGTTGTAGGGCCTAATTTAATGTCTATTCCTGTCATAGGGAATATTGTATTGTCAGGCACTTTTAATATCAGGTATCTTATTTCTTCTGATATTAAATTATTATGACCTATGCTTATTATTTCAGGTTTATGTATATGAGAATCCCCAAAAAAGAATTCTTGAGAATAAGAACGAATATTGATTAGAACGAATAGTAATATAAGAAATTTTTTCATAGCTTAATTTTTAGGTTTTGCTAAGATATGAAAAAAAAACAAATTTAAATGTAATTCACTTGCATGTTGCGCTTTAAAGGTTTGTCGTCTGGTTTTTTTAAATAATTAAACTTAGGTTAGTATTGATGAATAGTTAATATTTATAACCACTAGTGTCCGATAAAAAAAGCTCCAATAATTGGAGCTTTTTTCGTATAACCGCTTCAGTCTACCAAAACATCTTCGATTATGAGTAAAAGTACATATTTTAACGGACAGCCAATCTTTAGTCAGATAATTAATTTACTAGATAAAAGAGAAATTGATAAAATAGCTTCAAAGAACAATTCTAATCATTATTGTAAGCGTTTTGACACCTTTCAACATCTTATTACGATGCTATACGGGACTATCTCAGGATGTAATTCTTTACGTGAATTATGCTCAGGAATAGTTAGTTATGGAGATAAAATAACTCATTGTAAATTCTCTTATTCACCTAGACGTAGCACTGTATCAGATGCTAATAAACGTAGAAATTACAAGGTTTTTGAAGATATATATGACCATCTTGTAGATAAACACAACCAATCTTTATCGGACAGTCAAAACTCCTTAATCAAAGGAAAAAAGCCTGAATATTATATAATATTCAGGCTTTCTTTAATAAAATATTTTTTTTATTTAATTAGATACTGATAAATTGACATCTTTGGCGTAATGTGATTTCACTCCTGCAACCGACACATTATATCTAATATAACCTTCAATCGAAAGTTGTCTGTTTCCATTTTGCTTAGAATCTGTAAAACTATTCTGATTATAATCTATTCCTACAGTTCTACCTGTCAGGTAAGATTCGACAGAGTCTGTATCAGTCTTTTTTGAGGTAATGACTAAGCTGTAGCTGTTATACGAATATTTATAATAATTATAATCGGAGTTGTAAGAAGAACTTCCTCCTCCACCTCCTCCTCCATCTCCTCCTTCATCTCCTCCTTCAACAGTAAGATATTCTTTTTCTCCTCGCTTATTATTTGTATTTAATTCATAGGGTCCTGAAGGCATTAAGCTTTCATCCAAAAACTTCTCAAAATCTTCTATGTTTTCGAAACTAATGTAGTTAGAGTCACTAATTTTCTCGTATTTAAGTATAGTAAAATCATTACCTTTAGATGAAATCAAAGATTCTACATCTTCTTTGGTGGCCATATCATCTGATTCACTACAAGAATATAAAAAAGACATTAATATTATTAATGTTAATGCTGATGCTGATGCTGATTTGATTGTGATTCTCTTCATAATTTTTGATTTTTAAAGTTATAATAATACTTCGATAGTTAACTATTTGACTTGCAAGATAATACTTAATGTTTAAGCCCCTAAAATAGTCATACTTAATTCTATAATAAAAACATTAACTTTATATTATGGAAACTACAAAAAAACAGTACACGACGGAGTATAAACTCAAATTGATAAAAGAATGTGCAACTCATGGAGTTGTAAAG
>JABSPL010000050.1 GCA_013215105.1 Flavobacteriaceae bacterium | reverse complement strand
TTTCTAGCTTTACTAATATATATATGTTTTAATAATTGTATGAAAGACCCTGATATAATAAAAAACAATATTGCTTTAATAACTTCAGTAGAATATTTTGAGAATAACATAGTTGTAATGGACAGTATAAAAATATACGTTCCTTTTGAAACAAATATTTCTGAAGAAAAAGCAATTATAAAAGTAAACAAAGGAGCAAGTATAGAACCTAATCCGTCGGATATAATATTTACTTTAGGTATAGTAGAAAAATTTAGAGTCACTGCCGAAGATGGCACAACCAAAGAATATGTGATTATAGTTTCTATAGAAAAAAACAAAGAAGCTATTATTAATTCGTTAAAATATTTAGATGTAGATACTCCTATTCATGACGAAATAATAATTAAAGTTCCTTATAAAACAGATATTTCTAAAGAAAAAATAGTAGTAGAAATAAGTAGAAATGCGACTATATCTCCCGATCCTTTTATAGAAGTGTTTGAATTTGATGTTTTTAAGAAATTTGTAATAACCTCCGAAAGTGGAAATACTAAAGAGTATAGTATAAAAGTTATAATGAATGACAATAAAGATTCTCATATTACGTCGATAAAATACTTAGATAAAAATATAATTGTATACGATAATATAGAAATATCTGTAGCTTATGGGACAGATATTTCTAAGGAAAAAATAGAATTAAAAATAAGTGAGAATGCTGAAATACAACCCTTACCTTCTACAGTTGTGTTCGTTGATGGAGTAGGTAAGAAATTTATAGTAACTTCTCAAAATGGAAATACTAAAGAATATACAATAACCATAAATATTGCAGAAAATGATAAAACACTAATTACTACATTACAATATATGGGTAAACAAATAGCGATAAGCGATAATATAGAAATAGACGTACTACCTAATGTAGATGTTTCTAATGCCAAAGCTATTATAAGCATAAGTGAAAAGGCTAAAATAAGCCCTAATCCTAATGATGTAACCTTTGAATTTGATATTCCTCAGAAATTTATAGTAACTGGCGAAGATGGGAGTACTAAAGAATATTATATAACAGTGAGTTTTATTAAGAATAGTGATTCTACTATTTTATCGCTAAATTATTTGAGTCTAAGCCCTGTGATTACTGAAAATATAATTATAGAACTACCATATAAAACAGATATTTCTGGAGTGAAATCTATAATAATTATAGATGAAAAGGCAGAAATAAACCCTTTACCCGAAAATACAGTTTTTTATTCAGATATAACTCAGGTATTTGTGGTAACAGCCGAAGATGGAAGTGAAAATACTTATAATATAACAGTCAAAGTGTCGAGGTTTGCAAGTAAAGGAAGTCGTCTTAAACTTGAAAATAATGAATGGGTTATAGATAACATAAACGGAACTCATACGGGTATATATAGTATAGAGGATTTGGCTATGATGGGAAGTGGTAATACTAAACCTGAAAATGGAGGTGATATATGGAGATTAAATGATGATTATATATTACTTAATGATTTGGATTTTAATGATGAAAATAGTTATAGGGCAGGTTATTTGGATTATAATTTGATATATAATACAGGTTTTAAACCTATAGGAGATAGTAGTAGTCCATTTGAAGGAAGCTTAAATGGATTAAAACATTATATAAAAAATTTATATATAAATACGGTCTATCACAAAGTAGGTTTGTTTGGAGTTATACAAGATTCCTATATATCTAATTTAGGAATTTTAAATGCTAATATAAGTGGAGCAGACTACACAGCTGCATTAGTGGGTAGTGTTATAAGGTCAGATATAAACAGATGCTATGTAGATAAAGGAAGTGTAACAGGAGATTCTTACACTGCAGGTTTGGTAGGTAGGATATATAATAATTCTAATATAGATAGATGTTATACTTCTTGCCTAGTTCAGTCCAAAGAAAATAGGACAGGGGGTCTTGTAGGCTATAATAAAGGTTTGAACTCTGATATTACCAATAGTTATTCCACTAGTGATATAATATCGATAAGTACCGAAATAGGAGGGCTTGTAGGGTATAGTTATAATGGAGGTAACACTAACTATTGTTACTATAAAGGCAATATAAAGGGGAAAAATAATGTAGGTGGACTGATAGGGTATATTAAAGATAATACTACTAAAATAGAAAGTTCAATAGCGTTTGCAAGTGTAATAGAAGCGACTAATAGCAATGCGGTAATAGGTAGGGTAGTAGGGTATATAGAGTTGAGTCTAATTATAAATTGTTATTCTAATATTGATATGACTCTAAATGGTAATTTAATTATCACTGATATTGGACCAACTACTAAGCAAGGAGATAATATAGCATCAATGATAAATGTAAGTTTACAGCCTTTTTTTAATTGGGATTTTGTAAATATATGGGAGTTGAAAAGTGGAGCTATACGTCCAACTCTTATAGGTGTAGGTGATGACCAAGGTAAGTGATATTCAATAAAAAAGGTTTAGTAGCTAAACTAAACCTTTTTGATGATGATAATTTTAAAAAATTACTTTTTAGTTCTTACAAATTTATATTGTAAATACATAAAAGAATCTCTTTCTACTATATTAATCCATTGTTTGTACTTCCTAAACCATTTATATCTTATAGAAAATATGTTTTTGGTCAAAAATGATGCTACAAATGGATGCACATGTAGTGTTACTTTTTTGTACTTAATTTTACTGTTAAATATTTTATACAACTCATATTCTAGTTTGTCGACTAATACTATAGGAGCCTCTACTTCGCCTGTTTTGTTAGGGTTAGGCTCTTTAGTTTTTATAATCATTTCAGGTCTTACCCTTTGTCTGGTTATTTGTACTAGTCCAAATTTACTAGGAGGTAATATCTTATGTTTAGTTCTGTCCAGAGACATCTCACTTTTTAGGTGATCATATAGTTTTTGTCGGTGTACATTAGTATGCATATCGATAAAGTCTACTACAATGATACCTCCCATATCACGTAATTGTAGTTGTCTCGCAATTTCAGTTGCTGAGATCATGTTAACTTCTAAGGCTGTTTCTGCCTGTGAACTTTCTTTGTTAGATCTGTTTCCACTATTTACATCTATTACATGTAAGGCTTCGGTGTGTTCTATTACTAGATATGCACCTTTGCTCATAGATACGGTTTTTCCAAAAGCAGTTTTTATTTGCCTTTCTATTCCAAATTTTTCAAAAAGGGGAACTTCGGATTCGTAAAACTGTACGATAGAAGATTTTTCAGGGAAGATTTCGTTGACGTATTCTTTAATTTCTTTGTAAAGTGATTTGTCGTCTACCATTATTTTGGTAAAGCTATCATTTAAAACATCCCTTAACATAGAAGATGCTCTATTGAGTTCACTTAGTATTTTTGTAGGAGTATTAGAATTTGGTATTCTAGAACATAAATCTGTCCATTTTTTTAAGGAATTTTCAAGGTCCCTTTCTAATTCTGATACTTTTTTACCTTCGGCAACAGTCCTTAATATCACACCAAACCCCTTTGGTTTAATGCTTTTTGCTAGCTTTTTTAGTCTATCCTTTTCTTTGTTGCTCGATATTTTTTGTGATACCGAAACTCTGTTCGAAAAGGGAACTAATACTAAATATCTACCAGCAATAGATAATTCTGAACTTATTCTAGGTCCTTTTGTTGATATTGGTTCTTTAACTACTTGTACAAGTATATTCTGACCTGTCTTAAGTACTTTGCTAAATTCACCGTTTTTGTCAATGTCTTTCTCTAATTGAAAATCTTTTAAAAGAAAATCTTTTTCTTTTCCTGTTCCTACTTTTTTTAAAAACTTGGTAGAGGATAATATCTGAGGTCCTAAATCATGATAATGTAAAAATCCATCTTTTGGATAGTCTACATTTACAAAAGAAGCATTTAGCCCAGATAATATCTTACCTACTTTAGATAAGTAAATATCTCCTACTGCATGCTTGTTTTTGGTAGTCTCTTTATTAAGCTCTATTAGTTTTCCGTCTCTTAATAATGCAAAATCTATGTCAGAAGAGTTCGAACGAATTATTAATTCAGTTTTCATTCTTTTTAATAGTTTTAATCCCCTTATAAGGGAGTTAATTAATTAGGTTTTTAAATAAAAATATTTACAACACGTTTAATGTGTTGTAAATATTTTTATTTAGCTTTAAAGAATCTTATTTCTTTTTGTGTCTGTTAGCTCTTGATCTTTTTTTACGTTTGTGAGTTGCTATCTTTGCTCTTTTTCTTTTCTTACCACTCGGCATAATTACTTGTTTTTTAAAAAATTTATACTTTACTAATATTATTATTTAGCTTCTTCCAATAAAACTCTCTTCTTTACTCCTTCAGAGAATGTTTTAGATGGTTTAAAAGCTGGTATATTGTGTGCAGGAATTATTATTTTAGTGTTTTTAGATATATTCCTTCCCGTTTTCTCTGCTCTCTTCTTTACTATAAAACTACCAAAACCTCTTAAGTAAACATTTTCACCTCCTTCTAAAGATCCTTTTACTTCAGTCATAAAAGACTCTATGATTGTTAGTACATCTGTTTTGTCTATATCTGATTTGTCAGAAATTATAGATACTATGTCGGCTTTTGTCATTGTATTTTGTTTTAGTTAAATTAAATTGTTACCACCTTTTGTTTTGTCAAAGTTATGAATTTTTTTCATTATAAGTCAAATAAAATGAGCTAAAGTTCTAAAATTTAACAAAATATAAAAAAAAACACAGCTAGTTTTAATTAAAGTACTGAAAACCAGTATTTTAATTAAAACTAGCTGTTTGGTCATTAAGGCCTGTATATGTGTTAAAACAACTGTTTTATAACTTTTAACCTTAAATAACAGATGAATAAACAAATAAAAAGAAGACTAATGTTTTCTTTTAATCATCTGAAACAGGAGCTAATTCTATTTCTAATCCATCTAACTCTTTAGTAAGGCTTATTTGACAGCCTAATCGACTGTTGTCTTCTACAAAAAAAGCCTGATCCAACATTACTTCTTCATCGTAGCCCATTTCAGGAAGCTCTATATTGTCAGATAATATATAACATTGACAAGAAGCACACATTGCCATTCCTCCGCAAGTACCTTCAACAGGTAATTCGTAGGCTTTGCATAGTTCCATTATATTCATACTCATGTCAGTTGGAGCGTCCAGATAATGTATTACTCCTTCTCTATCTTTTATTGTTATTTTTATATCAGACATTATATTGTTATATTGATTTTACAACTTCCTTTTTAGCTTCTTTTTTTTCTCCGTTAAATCCAGTTACTCCGTTTACGGTAGTGTATTTCATCATGTATTTCTTATCTGGATTTATTATTTTGTAAGCATACTGTACCGCTATGGTTGCTTCATGGAATCCGCAAAGGATAAGCTTTAGCTTTCCTGGGTAAGTATTGATGTCTCCTATAGCAAATATACCAGGGATATTCGTCTGGTAATCTAGAGCATTATTGACAACTATTGCGTTTTTTTCTATTTCCAATCCCCAGTTTCCTATAGGGCCTAGTTTAGGTGATAAACCAAATAAAGGAATGAAGTAATCGCATTGTTTTTCTTTGCTTTCTTTGGTTTTTCTGTCTTTAATAGTTACACTTTCTAAGTTTTTACTACCAGATATTTCAGTGATTTCAGCTTCAGTTATTAAGTTAATAATACCTGCTTTTGATAATTCTGAAACTTTTTCAACCGAGTCTAAAGCTCCTCTAAATTCATTTCTTCGGTGTACTAATGATACTTCACTTGCTATATTAGAAAGGTATATGGTCCAGTCTAATGCTGAGTCTCCTCCTCCAGATATTATTATTTTTTTATTTCTAAATTTCTCAGGGTCTTTTACCATATATTCAACACCCTTACCTTCGTAGTTGGCAATGTTAGGAATAGGTGGTTTGCGAGGTTCGAAAGATCCTAATCCTCCAGCAATAAAAACAACAGAGGCAAAATGCTCAGTGCCTTTGTTTGTTGTAACTTTGAAAGTTCCATCGTTTAATTTCTCTATATCTTGCGCTCTTTCTCCTAATGTGTATTTGGGTTCAAATGGAGCTATTTGTCTCGAAAGGTTATCTATAAGGTCTCCTGCTAATATTTCTGGGTAAGCAGGTATGTCAAAGATAGGCTTTTTAGGGTATATTTCGGCACATTGTCCCCCTGGCATAGGAAGAGCATCTATTATATGACATTTTAATTTCATCAATCCTGCTTCAAATACAGCGAACATTCCTACCGGACCAGCTCCTATTATTAATATATCAGTTTTAATCATTATTAATGGGTTTTATTTTGGGTGTAAAAATATGTAAAAACTATTCTTTAAATGAATTATTTGAGTATAAAATTTTATATTTTTTAAATAAGTGTAAAAACTTTTTTAAAATGAAGATTATTGTATATTGCTTAAATAAATCTAATTATAAAATGAGAATAAGTATAGTATTAGTATTGCTTTTTACTTGCAATATGTTCGGTCAAGTGAAAGAAAGGTATTCGGTTCTTAACCTGTTACTTAATGATGAATTGTCTACATTTGGGACAGCTTTTTATGGTGACAATCAAGTTGCCTTTAGCGGGTTTAGAGATAATAAAAAAACCTCTAAAAATTTCAAAAACGATAAAGAATCTCCTTTTTTGAAGTTTTATACAGGTTCAATTTCTGAAAGTGGAGAGATAATTAACACCGAAATTATGCCTTATTCTAGGAAAAAAAGAAAAGTTTCTTATCATGAAGCCGGATTGGTGTTTACAAAAGATGGTAAAACAGTTTATTTTACTCGTAGTGCGTATTACGATAAAGAGGATAAACTTTTGTCAAGCGATAAAAATATAAAATTACAGATTTATAAAGCTACCGTAACCGAAAAAGGAAAATGGACTAAGATAAAAGCATTGCCTTTTAATAGTTTCGAATATTCCACAGGACACCCTGCACTTAGCCCTGATGAGAAAACACTATATATAGTTTCTGATATAAAAGGTTCTTATGGTGCTACCGATATTTATAGCGTAAGTATTAATGAAGATGGATCTTATGGTCGTATGGTGAATTTAGGTCCGACTATTAACACTAAAGGTAAAGAATTATTTTTGTATATAGATTCCGAAAGTAATTTGTATTTTTCTTCTGACTCTAGAGATGAAAATGTGGGGGGATTAGATATCTATAGGTCTAATATTTCTGATGGTAAGGTCAGTGCTCCTGAAATGATGCCAGAACCTATAAATAGTCCTAAAGATGATTTCTCTTTTATACTAAATAAACCATTTCAAATAGGTTATTTTTCTTCGGACAGGAAAAATAATAAAGGAAAAGATGATATTTATTTCTTTAGACATATTGTAATAAATGAATGTGATTATACTATAAGAGGTAGAGTGTTGGATAGTATAACCGATGAAGTTAAATCTTTTGCTCTTGTCACTGTGATAGATAAAAATGGAGAAGTTTTTACTAGTACTCTTACCGATAAAGAAGGTAAATATGCTGTTTCTTTAGATTGTGATAATAAATATATATTAAAAGCAGAGGATTTGTCTTACAGAGGATTTACAGATACTATAACAGTAAAGAATAATGTTGTACATAGTAAGTTTTTGGATATAAAAGTAATGAAAGTTGTTGATAATAAGGTGTCTAAAGATACTATAGTAACTAAGTCTGAAGAAGGACAGTTTGTTATGAAAAATGACAAGTTACAATTAGTGATGAATCCTATATATTTTGATAATAACTCATCTGTTTTGTCAAATGAAACTATGAAGACATTAGATAATGTAGTGGCTATAATGAATGAAAATTCTGAAATAGTTATAAATGTAGGTTCTCATACCGACTCTAAAGATTCTAAAAAATATAACCTATGGCTTTCTAAAAGAAGGGCTAAGAATACTGTAGAATATATAATATCTAAAGGAGTGTCTACTGGCAGGGTTTTTGGTAAAGGATACGGTGAAAGTCAATTACTTAATCATTGTTCTGATAACGTGAAATGTACCGCAGAAGAGCATAGTATTAATAGAAGATCGGAATTTGTAGTTATCAAGAAGTAAAATAGAGATAAACCCCACATTTAATGAGAAATTATTTTTCAAGAACTAGTAATGTATTTATAATACTATTAGTTGTTAACTTATTTATGGTTAATGCTAATGATATATACCCTAATAAAAACAAAACACCTCAAACAACAGGAGCTGACCTTGCTATAACTAATATAGAAATGGTTACTCAAAAACCTGTAGTAGGTCAGCCAGTTAGTATTATAGTAACCATAGAGAACCAAGGTGATGTGAGAGTAGAAAATGTACTTATATTAGCTACCCCTGGTTCGGGCTTTTCAGATGTTGTAATAGTAACTCCCAGTATAGATATCAACGCAGGCGATTCTTCATCTTTTCTGTATACTTTAACTTTAGAGGCTACAGGTGATTATACTTTCAATGCTGAAATAGTAAATATATATACCGATATTGACAGTGACTCTTCGTCTAGTTTTGAAGATGATGATTTATTAGATGGTGTAGATGATGATGATGAGTTTCAATATGAATTTTATATTTCTGATTTGTCTTTGATTATGACTTCTACCGAAGTAGAGTATTCTACAACCAAAAAATCGACTATTACTTTGTCTATGACTAATGATGGACCTAATGATGTAGATGGGAATGTTATTTCTAGTTTTGCATTGCCTACAAATGTAAGTTCTATAGGTGAAGCTATAGGTGATGGCTCTTATTCTGTAGGTTTATGGACTGTTAATAGCTTAGCTGTAGGAGAAACCAAGACTATAGATATAGAAGTAGAATATACAGGCGTTGGTGATTTTGACTTTGTAAGTGAAATTATTAGTTCTTCTAGTTTAGATTCGGACTCGTCTGTTAATAACGGTAATGTCTCAGAAGATGACTATACTGCTATTACTGTAACCACTATAGGTTATAGTGATCTATCTATAAGTTCTTCATTGAGTAATCCTCATTCTATATTAGGTGAATTGTCAACTATAACACTAACTATAACCAATGATGGTCCTGATGGAACCGGTAGTCCTGTTTCTGTAGAAATGTATATTCCTAGTGGTTTTCAATATGTGAGTAATACGACTACTGTTGGGCTGTATGATTTGACTAATGATGTTTGGGAAATACCTTCATTAGCTAACGGAGCAACAGAAAGTATAGATATAATTGTAGAGTATATTGATGCAGATAATTATCTTTTTGAAGCTCAGGTTATAAGTAGTCCAAATACTGATATAGATTCTACTCCTAACAATGGTCTAGATACCGAAGATGACTATACGAGTATAGAAGCACAAATAATAGGTGTTAGTGATTTGGATATAGAAATAAGAGTAAACCTGACTAATGTAAATACTGGCGATAATGGGTATTTTATAGTAAGAGTTAACAACGAAGGTCCTAATGATAGCCCTGAAGGTGCTGTGGTTCAGATAAACCTTCCAAACGGAATGAGTTTTGTAAATACAGACTCTAACGATTCTTATGATTCTACTACTAATACATGGACTTTAGAAGAAATAGCTGTAGGTGGTTTTTCTGAAATAGAGATAGAAATCAATTATATAATAGGAGATAACTATACTTTTTCGGCAGAAATAATAGAAGCTATTAATATAGATTCAGATTCTACGGTAAACAACAATCTAGAAACCGAAGATGATTATGCTAGCTCAAGCGTAACTGTAGGTGATAGTGCCGATTTGAAAATAACAGCAATAGTTGATGATTATAATCCTGAAATAGATGATGAAATCACTATGACGGTAACTATCGATAACTTAAGTAATATGGTAGTTCCTGCAGGTGTTACGGTACTTATACCTATTCCTAGTGGTTATACTTATATTTCCGATGATTCTGCAGGTAGCCTTTCGGGGAGTACTTGGACTCTAGGAGAAATAAGTGAAAATGGATCTTATATTGTAAATATTATATTAAAAGTAAAAAAATCAGGGTTACATTCTATGTATCTAAATATAGATAGATTGACTCTTCCCGATTTTAACTCATATAATAATAGATATTATTTGAGTGTAATACCCAATATTCCTATTGATTTAGAACTTACTTATTCTGTAGACATAACCGAACAACCTTATAGTATAGGACAGGAAGTTAATTTTACTTTCACCCTTACCAATAAAGGTTTAGGACTACAGTTTCCTATTGATTTGCCTAGAGGTGTTAAGGTACAAATAAATATACCTAGTGAATATAGATATATTAGCAATACTCAAGGGTATAGATTTGTTAATGACATATGGTCTCTAGATTACAATATACTAGCAGGGCATAGTACTTCTATAACTATAAGAACCGTAGTTACTTCAGAAGGTAACACTCCTATAGAAGCACAAGTTTATTCTCAATTAGGTTTTATAGATACTGACTCTAGCCCTAATAATATAGATGAGCATAGCGACGAATCACTAGAAGATGATGAAGTAAGAATACAGCAAGAAACTCAAGGAGATATACCTGAGGATATAGATATTAGTGTAATAGAAAACAGTATAAACAACAGAATAGATGTTTTTTTAGAAAATTCTACAGGACAATATCAATCTATAGAAGTATTAGGAGTTTCAAGAGGAAGTTATAGTTTAGAAGATAATGATACTCCTGAACTTTCCGATGATTATATACTTTATACTCCGTATTCTAATTACTATGGTGGTGATACTATCGAATTGTTAATAGTTGATATATATGGAGTCTTATTTAGGTCTACTGTTAATATAACTGTACTTGAAGATAGAGATAATGATGGTATCCCTGACGGATATAGCGACTTAGATTCTGATGGAGACGGAATAACTGATGAAATAGAAGGAGAAGAAGACTCTGATGGTGACGGAATACCTAACAACAAAGATATAGACAGTGATGGTGATGGTATACTTGATACCGTAGAAGCTCAGTCTGATCTTTATAATATTATATTACCCGAGGGGATAGACGAAAATGGAAACGGACTAGATGATGCTTTCGAGCAAGAAGGCTTGTTAGGGATTGAACCAGTAGATACTGACGGGGATGATATTCCTGATTATTTAGACTCTGACTCAGACGATGATCAATTACCCGATTTGTTAGAAGCTCACGATTTTGACTTCAATGGAGAAGCTGATTATTATCCTAAAGGAAATTTCGATATATCTAATAATGGATTAAATGAAGAATTTCAGGCTTCGAATCATATCGACTATTATTATTTCGATTACTATTTTAACCTTGATCTTAATCATAATTTTGGAAAATATTTAGGAGACTTACCAGATTTAGATTTGGATGGAATACCTAATTTCAGAGATACTGACGATGATAATGATGGGGAAGAAACTAGTCAAGAAATTGATGATGCCGAAGAAGGAGAAGAAGATTGTAACGATAATGGAATACCTAATTACCTGGACAAGGCTCCTTGTAACTTAGATATACCAAAAGCATTTACTCCTAATGGTGATGGCGAAAACGATATTTTTATTATAAATAATCTACAGTTTTTGGCTCCTAATTTTACTCTGACAATATTAAATATGAAAGGAGAAACTATATATAAAAATTCTAATAATTCGAGCCTTGAACCCAATTGGTGGAACGGAACTTCTAATTATAGTGCGCTAGGTTCTAGTAATAGAGAAAACCCAGAAGGAACCTATTATTATAGACTGGACCTTAACAACGGATCTCCTTTCGTAAAAGGATATTTATATTTAAAAAGATAAATAATGAATAAGTTCAATAAAGACAAAAGTTATAAGAAAATATATTTTCTTATACTTATATCAATATTATTTTGTGGAAAATCATTTTCTCAACAAGAATTACTATATAGTCAATACGTTTATAATATGAACGTAATAAACCCTGCATACTCAGGTTCTAAGAAAATATTGTCAGCAACACTACTCTCTAGAACTCAATTAGATGATTATGGAGCTGGTTCTAGTACTTATTTGGTGTCGATGAATAGTCCTATTTTAAAAAATATGGGAGTTGGTTTTTCTATACTATCCAATAAAGTAGGCCCGTCTACCGAAAGAGAAATGTTTGCCGATTTTGCTTATACTATCAGTATAAGTAATGATCATAAACTAGCTCTTGGGGTTAAAGTAGGTGCCATCTTTAGTAATATAGATTATCTGAGCTTAGGTGTAATAGACCCTGCTCTTCAAGAAAATGTAAGTGTAATAAATCCTAATTTTGGAGTAGGTTTATATTATTATGGGAAAAATTTCTATGTAGGTATATCTGCGCCTACTATTCTGGAAATAGGAAGACTTGGTAGTATAGTACAAGAAACTGCAACATATGTTAGTAAAAATACGAATTTATACTTTTCTGCGGGGTATGTATTCAAATACGGAAGAGATTATAAAATAAAACCGTTTACTTTACTTAGTTCTACTGCTAGTAGTAGTTTTTCGGTAGAATTAGGTACTAATGTGATGTGCAAAGATAAAATTGAATTTGGGGCCTCTTATAGATATAAAAACTCTTATTCTCTTATGGCAAGTATGGAGGTTTCTGAAAACTTTAGAATAGGATATGCTTATGATAAATTACTTAACGATTTAGAAGTAATAAGCCCTACGAGTCATGAATTATTCGTTATATTTAATCTTAAAAATGATAGATATGTATCTCCTAGATTCTTCTAAAATATGAAAATAACTCTTTTGGCAATAGGCAAAACAGACAATTCATCTCTTAATAAAATGATAGATGATTATACTAAACGTCTATCGAATTACGTTAATTTTGAGTTAGTCGTAATTCCTGATATTAAAAACTCTAAAAATATGAGTTTTAAAGAACAGAAAAACAAAGAAGGAAATCTTATTTTATCTAAAACAGAAAAGTCAGATATAGTAGTTTTACTCGATGAAAATGGGAAATCTTATAGTTCTGTAGGTTTTTCTTCTTTTTTACAGAAAAAAATGAACTCAGGGATTAAAAAAATTATATTCATCATAGGAGGTCCTTACGGATTCTCCGAAGATGTATATAAAAGATCTAACGGGAAAATATCTTTATCAGAAATGACATTTTCTCATCAGATGGTTAGACTTTTTTTTATAGAACAATTATATAGAGGATTTACTATACTCAATAATCAACCTTATCATCATCAATAACTATCTTTTAGAAATTTCATCCCTTATTTCGGCGGCTAATTCATAGTTTTCTTCATTTAAAGCTTTTTTTAATTTATTCTCTAAAGCTTCATCATTTAAGTCTGATAATATATTTAAATTTTTATTATCAGATATGCTATTACTAGGTCTCATACCTATAATGTCATCCGCATCA
Source organism: Flavobacteriaceae bacterium (assembly GCA_013215105.1). Lineage (GTDB taxonomy): Bacteria > Bacteroidota > Bacteroidia > Flavobacteriales > Flavobacteriaceae > DT-33. The sequence goes on along the minus strand of JABSPL010000050.1, from coordinate 4,295 downwards.
GATATTTTCAGATGTATTCCTGCTCTTTCTAGTATTTTTTCTTGAGTATAGATACTTACTCCAAACCTTATGGCCAAAGCTATAGCATCTGAGGTTCTACTATCTATTGTTTTTTTATTACCATTAAGACCTTCACATATTATATTTGAGAAAAAAACGCCATCAACTAATTTTTCTATAACAATTTTAGTTATTTTTATCTCAAATGATTCTGCGAAATTTTTAAATAAATCATGTGTTAAAGGTCTAGAGGGTGTTATATCTTTCTCTAAAGAAATAGATATAGACTGAGCTTCCGCTGCTCCTATAATTATAGGTAAAGTACGTCTTCCATTTACTTCTTCGAGTACTAAAGCATAAGCTCCTGTTTGGGTTTGACTATAAGAGATGCCCTTTATTTTTAATTCTATTAAATCCATCTATTTCATATTGTTTTGAGTTAACTCCATAAAAGTACTATTTTTTATGGAGTTAACTCAATTTTTTTATATTATTTGCGGAAAAAAGTTAAATAATATATTATTGCTCTTTAAATTTCTTTAATTCTGTAATTAATTTAGGGACTATATCAAAGGCGTCACCAACTATTCCGTAGTCTGCAGCTTTGAAAAAAGGAGCATCAGGGTCAGTATTAATTACAACTTTAACCTTAGATGTATTGATACCTGCTAAGTGTTGTATAGCTCCAGAAATACCTATTGCTATATATAAATTACTAGAAACTTGTATACCTGTTTGTCCTACGTGTTCCGAATGTGGTCTCCATCCTATATCCGATACTGGTTTAGAACATGCCAAAGCAGCTCCTAATACCTCAGACAACTCTTCTATCATACCCCAGTTCTCTGGTCCTTTCAAGCCTCGTCCTGCTGATACTACTATGTCTGCATCCGATATGCTTATCTTACCTCCTGTTTTTTCTACACTAACTATTTCTAATGTGTTTTTAATCTCAGAAATACTGTAGTCTTGCTCAGTAAAGTCTTCTTTGTTTTCTGTAGCTCCATAACTGTTTTTAGCTATAGCCAAAACTTTTATTTCATTACATAATTCCATATTTTGAAATGCTTTGTTCGAAAAACTGTTTCTTCTTACAGTAAATGGCTCATATGAAATAGGTTCTGAAACTATATTAGAAGCAAAACTAGCTTCTAGATTAGCTGCAACTATAGCTGCTATATGTTTTCCGTTAAGTGTAGAGTCTATAACAACTATTTTAGAGTTTTCTTCTTTGGCTATTTCTGATATTGCCTGAGAAATAGTTAAAGGATTAAACTTGTCAAAAGCAGATCCTTTTAAGTTTACTACTTTGTTTGCTCCGTGAAGACCTAAGGCACTATTATCTGTAGAGTTAAAAGTAACTACGGTTAGTTCTGACCCTTGGTTTTTTGCTATATTTTTGGCATAAGAAACTGTTTCTAATGCTGTTTTTTTATATCCTTGTTCCGATGATTCGGCAAATACTAATATCGACATTTTTTTTGTTTTAATAGTGTTAAATTACTTTAGCTTCGTTATGTAGTAATTCTACTAACTCAGCAACATTATCAGCATCTATCAGCTTACATGTACCCTTGGCAGGTAGTGTTTCGTAACTAACAGTTTTAGTACTTGCATCCATATCGGTAGCTGCTATAACCTCTAAAGGTTTTTTTCTAGCCATCATTATACCTCTCATATTTGGTATTTTAAGCTCTTTTTCTTCTACCAAACCTTTCTGTCCTGCTACTATTAAAGGTAAACTAGCCTTTAATGTTTCTTTACCTCCGTCTATTTCTCTTTGTAAAGTTACTTTGTCATCAGATAATTCCAAACCGATACATCCGTTTACAAAATCGTAACCCAAAAGAGCCGAAAGCATCCCTGGAACCATTCCTCCATTATAATCTAAAGATTCTTTTCCTGACAAAATAAGGTCATAAGGATTGTCTTTTAAGTAATTTGCTATCTGCTTAGCTACAAAAAAACCATCTTTAGCTTCTGTATCTATTCTTATAGCTTTGTCAGCACCTATAGCCAAAGTTTTTCTCAATACAGAGTCAGATTTGCTTGTACCTACATTTATTACATCTACAACACAACTGTTCGACTCTTTTAAGTGCATAGCCTTAGTTAGTGCAAATTCATCGTGAGGGTTTATTACATATTGTACTCCTTCAGCGTCAAAAGACTTACCGTCTTCGCTGAAGTTTATTTTAGAAGTAGTATCAGGAACACTACTTATACAAACTAATATTTTCATTTTTAATCGTATTTTTGTTACTGTTATTTTATTGGTCTAAATTAATCATTTTTATCAAATAATACTATGCTTGCATAACATTTTTTTTATTTAATTTTAATATTCAAATTAATAGAGTCAAGTAGGTGGGTTATTATATGGTTCTAAATAGTTTTTAAGAATAATATTACTTTATAGATATTTGATACAAAACAAAGAACCCTCTTATAAAATTTTATAAGAGGGTTTTTAGTGGAGACGCCGAGAATCGAACTCGGGTCCAAACAAGTCTTCAAAAGACTTTCTACATGCTTAGTTTTTATTTGGTTTTCGACTATCAACTGACTAAAAACCGCCCATTGATAGCTTATCTTCCTTTGAGTTTCGGTAAAGCACAAAAGCAATATTTCACCTAGGTTTACTTTGAATGATGCCTCTATTAAGAAACGCGGTTAACCAACGCTTTTCTTGAGACATATGACCTTCTGACCTTGTCAGACTAGGCTAAATCTTACTGTAATTCAGATTAAGCAGCCATAGCGTAGTTATTCTCGCCATTTAAAAAAAATGGAAACTAGATTAACGAGAAGTATTCCATATCTCGACATGCTTATATTCCGAGGATTCTTGCTGTCAAAACCAGTCGTCCCCTGCTGAAGCAAAAATAAACAAAATAATTGTATTTGCATTGTAAAAATAAAATTATATTTACAATTATAAAAACCAATTAAATGAAAAGAAAAACAACAATTTTAGTATTCTTACTAGGTGTAGTAGTTTCATTTTCTCAAGTAAAAGGGAAAGTTGATAATGGTAAAGAGCTTCTTAGGAATGTGAGTGTGTATATGGAAAACACATATATAGGCTCAACAACAAACGAATTAGGTGAATTTTATATAGATATAAAAGAAATAGGAAGCTATACTTTAATGTTTAAATGTATAGGGTATAAGGCTTTAAGGAAAGAAGTGGAAATAACAGAATTTCCCTTCGAAATAAACGTAAGTCTAGAAGCTCAGATTATTTCGATAGATGAAGTAGTCTTGAAAAAGTATATAGACCCTGCAAAAGAAATAATAAAAGAAGTAATTAAAGTTCGTAAAGCTAAACTTAATAATGCTAAAGAATATGAAGCTGATTTTTATTCTAAAGGTATTTTTAGAATAATAGAAGCTCCTGATAAAATAATGGGAACCGATATACGAGATATTTTTCCTGATTTGGACTCTACAAACTCAGGAGTAGTGTACTTGTCAGAGACTATATCTCAGATAAAATATAAAGCTCCAGATGAACTTAAAGAACATATAATAGCCTCTAAAGTAAGTGGTAGTGATAATGGGTTCTCTTTTAATAGAGCCTCTGATGTAAACTATAATATATATAATAATAAGATAGAATTAGGTTCTTTTCTGGTTTCACCAATATCAGATAACGCATTGGCTTATTATGATTATAAACTTATTTCTAGTTATAGAGAAGGCGGTTTTCTTATAAATAAAATAAAAGTAATACCTAAAAAAAATAGTAATAAAACCCTAGAAGGTGATATTTATATAACCGAAGATTATTGGGATATTACCTCAGTAGACCTTAAAATATCAGGAAAGAGGATGAATGAGCCTATGATAGATACTCTTAGGTGGAAACAAACTCATAATTATAATTCGAAACTTAAAAAATGGAATTTGTTTTCGCAAAGTATCGATTTTGAATTTGGAATGTTTGGTATAAATATAGACGGAAACTTTACTGCCGTATATAGAAATTATAAGTTTGATACTAATTTTGATAAAAAGACTTTTGGTAGAGTTATTTTGAATATAGATGAGAATTCTAATAAAAAAGATAGTGTTTTTTGGAGACAAGCAAGACCTATGGCTCTAACTCAAGAGGAAATTACAGATTACTACAAAAAAGATAGTATAACTACATAGGGTTTGCTGAGAAACTAACAGAATTAACTTATCTAAATTTTAGATTTCGGCATAATTCCAAATATTATATCTCCTTACGTAATATTTTATTCTAAAAATATTATTAAGAGTAAATTCAATCTTCAGAAAGCATTCAA